>JAFAUE010000196.1 GCA_019243475.1 Acidobacteriota bacterium
ACTTTGATGCGCTCGCCCACGTTCATGCGCGCCAGCTTCTGCATGGTCGAGAGACGCTCTTCGTCACCTGAGCCCTTGGCTGCTGCGAGGGCTTCAGCGGTGATTACGGTCTCTTCTTCTCCTCCGAGTTCGTCCATGCCGCCCAGAAGGATGAAGGGTTTTCCTTCTCGCTCTTCGGCCTGCAACTCGGCAGCATGCTCCTTCAACCAATCCAGCACGGCAACATCGGTGATGGTTCCGAACTCTTCGGCGACATCGACGCCCAACTTGCTGAGGCGCTCGCTTAGGTCCGCGTGCTCTTCCGGCGTGAGCGTGGGATTTGCCAGAAGCGGTTTGAGTATGACGACCGACTTTTTTACGCGCTCGCTGTTGAGAAGCAGCTCCGTAGTCTCTCGCGTTGCCGTTTCCGCGATGGCAGCGAGGGTTTCTTCCGAAACCGACGGATTGTTGAACAGGGCAGGCAAGAGCTTCGGCCGGCGGTTTTTCGGTGCAAGAAAATAGTTCAGCACTTCGTGCGAGGTCTGCGGATCAGCCAGCGCTCCAACCGAACCGTTTTCATCGAAACCGGCGAGGGTCATGCGGGCCTGATCGGCGAAGAGAGGCTGGCTGGTGAGATACACCAGGATTTCGAGCATTTCGCCGGGTGGAACCGCCAGGGCACCCCGCGCTGCAGAGCGCATCACGCCTGCAGGAACGGCGGATTGCTTCATCATTTCAATCAGACGAGGCATTGCGAAATTAGCTGGAGCCGGCTTCGCGGCGCATCAGCAGATATCCGCGAATGAACGGCGCGACATCGCCGTCGAGCACTTTGTCAGGATCGCTGACTTCCACTTTGGAACGGTGGTCTTTCACCAGCCGATAGGGCGCGAGAACGTAAGACCGAATTTGAGAGCCGAAATCGATATCCAGCTTTGAATCCTCGAGCTTCTTGGTTTCTGCCCGCTTCTTTTCCAGCTCGAACTCGTAGAGCTTCGAACGCAGAATCTTCATCCCGCGCTCGCGGTTCTTGTGCTGCGAGCGCTCATTCTGACAGCTCACAACGATGCCGGTGGGGAGGTGGGTTATGCGAACTGCGGAATCCGTGGTATTTACGTGCTGTCCGCCTGCGCCGCCGGAGCGATAGGTGTCGACCTTTAAGTCGGTCTCCTTGACGTCGATCTGGATCGATTCGTCAATTTCTGGAGAGACGAAGACGCTGGCGAACGAAGTATGCCGGCGCTTGGCCTGGTCGAACGGCGAAATCCGCACCAGGCGATGCACGCCGATTTCGCTGCTCAGCAGGCCGTACGCGTATTCGCCGTTGACGGTAAAGGTCGCAGACTTGATGCCTGCCTCTTCGCCCGCCTGGTAATCGTTCAGGACCGCTTCGAATCCCTGGCGCTCCGCCCAGCGCAGGTACATGCGCATGAGCATCTCTGCCCAATCCTGCGATTCGGTCCCGCCTGCTCCCGGATGAATGGTCACGATTGCGTTGCGTGCGTCGTTCTCACCGGCCAGCAGGGTTTGCGTCTCAAGTTTCTCGACCACTTCGCGCAGGTTGTCGATCTCGCGGCGCAGATCTTCCTCTACGCCCTCGCCTTCACGGGCGAGTTCAAAGTAGGCTTCTACGTCTTGTGCGCGGCGCGCGAGGTCGTTCTCGCTCGCAAGAGCCGATTCGATGCGCTTCCGCTCGCGCATCACCTGTTGCGATTGCTCCTGATTGGACCAGAAATTTGGGTCGGAGGCTTTCTTTTCTACTTCGGCAAGCTGCTCGCGCAGGCGAGAGGCGTCAAAGATACTCCCGCAGATCGTGGACCTTGGCGCGAATGCCTGCATATTCGCGTTCGAGATCTTCCAGCAAAAATTTACGTTCTCCGGTCTGCATGGGAGTTGCCTTACCTCAATTCGTGTCGGTGGCGAGCGCCTCAGGCAGGCTTTACTGTGCCGCTGAGCACGCAAATGAAGAGTGCCAGTATTGAAATTATCGCACAGAGATGCGCGAACCAATCGCCATGGCGAGTGTAGAACGTGGTTCCCGATTCGAAGCTGTAAGGCGCCTGCAACACCGTGCGCACATTTCTCGGCAGCTCCGCAACCGCCTGCCCGAGCGGGCTGATGGAAGCAGTAATCCCGTTATTGGTCGCGCGCAGCACCCAGCGGCCATTCTCGATCGCCCGCATGCGCACCATGTTGAAGTGTTGTTCCGGCGCGCCGTACTCTCCGTACCAGGCATCATCGGAGATATTGATGAAGAGCTCTGCGCCGTTGCGCGCAAACCTGAGTACCTCATCGGGGAAGATCGATTCGTAGCAGATGAATGTCCCGATGCCATGCTCCTGAACGCGGAACACGTTGCGTTGGTTTCCGCGGGAAAGCTCGCCTATATCGTGGGTCAATGACTCGGCAAAGCTGAACATGTTCCGGAATGGCACAAATTCCCCAAACGGAACCAGATGGATCTTGTCATACCGCGAGACGAACCCGCCAGTCGGAGCAATGAGCTGTGCGGAGTTGAAGATCAACGACTTGTCTGGACGCGCGCCCGGATTTACGCCGAGGCTTCCGATAATCAAATAGGAGTGCGAGTCCTGCGCGAGCGCGGCCATCCAGTGATCGAACCGCGGGTCGGAGGTGAAGAACGGGGCCGGCGATTCCGGCCACACAATAAGCGGGGGAGGCGCGCTCTTCTGAGCGGCTCCCGAAGCCGTCGTGCTGAGTTGGACCAGTTGCGCCATGGTCAGGTCGTAGTAGGCAGGCGCCCAGCTCTGTTCCATGATGGGAAGATTCTGCTGCAGGAGTTCCGCGATGTGGTCGGATGGAGCCGCCGGATAGGAAACCAAGACTCCGGATTCGAGCGCGATGGCGCCGAGGATTCCCACCAGCGCTACGCCCATGCGTCTTTCGCGCGGCAGGAGAAATGCCAGCGCAAGGACGGAGTTCACCAGCGCGATCGCAAACGAGATGCCGTACACCCCAGTCACAGTGGCTATGCGCGTGAGCGGGACGTTGTTGATCTGCGCGTATCCCAGCAGGTCCCAGGGAAAGCTTGTGATGTGAGCGCGAGCCAGTTCTACAGCTACCCAAAGTGCCGGAGCCACGATCAGGGCGCGAGCATTCGCAAGCGCGCGCCAGCGCGTGACTATTCCTAACAAAAGCCCAAACAGAGCGTGATAGAGCGCCAAATAGAGGCAAAAAAGTACGAGAAGTCCCGCCGCTACAGATCGCGGGAAGTTGCCGTACACGTGCATGACATGAAAGATCCAAAAACACGTGCCCGCATACCACAGCACACCGCAAAAATAGGCAAGCAGAACACAGCGGAAAATCGTCGGAGCATATCGACGGTCAATTAAGACAACAAAGAGCGGCGTGAGGCAAATCCAGGAAAGGAAATAAAGATCCAGGGAAGGGAAGCTGAGTATCTGGAGACCTGCCGAGAGGAGCGCGAGCAGCCATCCGACTCCCAAAGATGGTCGCATGCCGCCAAGTCTAACAGGCAAAGTTCGCTGCTTCGCTTTTTCTTCGTGCTACACTGGCAACCGTAGCGATTGAGAAGAAGAACTTCCAGCACGGGTGATAGCCACCACCAGCAAGCCGGTGAGGAGCTGCACGCTGGCGACATCCTGGTCGGTGAAAGCGTTTCGCTGGCTGGAGAAAACTTCGAGCACTCCCAGCACGCTGTTCAGATGAGAGACCGGAGCGGCAACGATCGATTGCGATCCCAACTCGCGGCAGCGGTTGCGGTCGACGTACGGGTCAGAGTCGGAAGCATCGCAGCGCCAGCTCGCGCCGGTGCGGGCGCAGAGTCCGGAGATGCCATGGCTCAGCTCAAGCTCGACTCCGAGGTCAGGCGCGGAAGATCCGGCATGCGCATGACACAACAACTTTCCTTGCCGCGAAAGCGCAAGGGCGGCGCCGTCGGCGCGAGTGAGCGTACACGCGCGTTCTACTACCCAGCGCATTGCCGGTTGCAGCTGCGGCAGCGAATGCGGAAGAGTTCGGCAGGCAATGCTGGAGCCCACGCCGAGCGAATTGGTCTCCGTACTCTGCAGCGTCAGCAGGGAAGAGGTGCTCTCCGCTGCGCTCTTCTGCAGAATGTTCTCGACCGCGCGGTTGATCATTTCGTCCTCGATCAAGCGCGTTTGCGGCTCCGCCCGCAAGGAACCGCCGAGGACGCGGGGCAGGCTAAGCAGCGCCGTGCTGCAGCAGGCCAGGCACTTGGAGGAGTTGTTGTAGCTGATGAGCTCGCAATTCACGCAAAAGACCGTGTTTCGCAGTTCGAGGAAAGTAACCTCTGCAGGACGAAGATGTGGCATTTCCGAAGTGTGCGCTCCCGAAGGCCCAAGAAGTGGTGCTGATTTGGCAAAGATAAATTTGCGGAGACGAACGCGCGAGTAGCAGCGATGGTTCATTTGGGACGACGCGCAAGAGAAACCAGGAACACTGCCGCAGCGGAAACTATTTCTGACATGAAATCGAAATCGGCTTCCGAGCGCAACGATGTCCAGCTACGCAGCTAGCCTTCGCCAAGAGCTCGCTGCGCGCGCCGTGGAATTTGCTCGCACGGAGCGCCTGTCGTTCCGCCGCAGTCATGCTGAATTTGGCAGCTTGGTTTTTCTGCCTGACTGGGAGCGAATGCGCCATGGCAACTTCCACCCCGCAAGTTTCCGAGCAATCCTGAAGCGCGCGATTTGGCGGAAACGTCTAGGGAAAGCGCTCACCGTTCCGGAACGGCTTCAGAGTTGCGATGACCAGCATCGTTTATGCGAGCTCGACTCTTGCTGCAGCTCCGACGCGCTTCTGATGAACATCTTTTGTCATCCGCAGGCGCGCAAATCATCAACCGTGCTGGGAATGCTCGGCCTTTGCGAAACCGCTGTGCCAATCTTCGGCTGGCGCGCTCGGGTTCCGCTGCGTGATGGAGGCAGCGACCGGACCGAAGTTGACATGAAGTTCGGCACGCTGCTGGTCGAATCCAAGCTGACTGAGAGCTCGTTTGAAAGTTGCGCGATCGAACGCATGAAGGGCTACCGAGAGTTTGAGAAGGTGTTCCGTTTGTCGGAGCTGCCGCGTTCTCGCGGTCAGTATCATTGCTACCAGCTGCTCCGCAATGTCCTGGCGGCGCACGCACATAACGCCAGCTTCTGCCTGATTACGGATTGCCGCCGTCAAGATTTCATCGAAGCCTGGTTTACAACGCTCTCCGCCATTCGCAATGCGGACCTTCGCGTGCGCTGCAAGCTGCTCACCTGGCAGGAGCTTTCAGAAGCTCTTTCGCCATCCTTGCAGAAATTTCTCGCGCGGAAATACGGTATCGGACGCGACGTTGCCGCTTTAGCAGCGCCTGTGGGATATTGAGAATCGGAGTCCCCGCCCGGAATGCCTAACTCTTCTGTCGCCGTCCGCTTCGAGTATGCGAGCGAGCGCAAGATTCGCGAGCGCAACAAGCTGCATTATCGCTTTGCCCATTGGCCCATTTGGATCGCGGTCTTTTATCTCGCTCCCGGACCCTTCACCTTCGACTTGTTTGCTCACGGCGTCCATCCATACATGATGGCGTGGTTGGCGACGGTCATCCTGGGCACCGGGATCGCAGGATTCGCCGGCAAACTGCCGGGCGTGGAACCGAGGCCGTACATTATTCGTTTCACTGAAGACCGTCCCAACCCGATCTACCGCCGGGTTTGCTACACGCTGGCTTGGAGCGAGCTGGTCGCCTACGCAGCGCTCAACATAGCTGGGCTCGTGATTGCCATCGTTACCGGACACTGGCACCTGCAACAAATCTATTCTCATGCGTACTTCCCGATCGCGGCTTCGTTCTGGATACTCGGCGCGCTCGGCCTGCTGCCTCGGGTAAAAACCTCCACCAAAGGCGAAGGACACGAACGGCGATATTTTTACGGCGCCGTCTGGGCCTGCGTTGTCGCGCAACCCATTTTGGGACTCCTGTGGTGGTGGCTGCCGCGGGGAACAGCATTCGACATCCTTCGCCTGTGCGGATTTCTTGGAGTGCTCGGCTTTATGGGAGCGCTGGCAGTGAGAGGCTATCTACCGCGTACTCGGCCGATTCTTCCCGGGGAACTGGCCGTCTCTGATTAGCGTTTCCGTGTCCTATATCGGCATCGCCCTCGCAGCCCTCGTTGCTATCGTGCTTTTGGGCACGATCTATCAAGCTGTAGGCATTCGGCGGGATTCCCGCCGCTATCCTCCTCCCGGACGGCTCGTGCAGGTAGGCGATAGCCGAGTCCATTTGTATGAACTGGGCTCCGGCTTGCCGGCAGTGATTCTCGAATCGGGAATTTCGGCGTCTTCGCTGAATTGGCGGAGGGTTCAGACGGAAGTCGCGAAGTTCACGCGCGTCTGCAGCTGCGATCGCGCCGGTCTAGGTTGGAGTGACTTGTGCGACTCGCCCTGCACTCCCTCGTCTCTGGCGGCACAGCTTGAATGCTTGCTGCGCGCTGCAGAAGTGCCTGGGCCGTATATCCTTGTCGGCCACTCTTTTGGTGGACTCATCGTGCAGGCATTCGCGCACAGCTATCCGCAGTTAACCGCAGGAGTGGTGCTGGTCGATCCGCTCGATCCCGCAGAATGGACGCCGCTCTCTGACGAACAGAGCCGAATCATCCGTCATGGCATAGCCCTTTCGCGACGCGGAGCGCTGGCGGCGAGGTTGGGCGTGGTGAGGATCTGCCTAAATCTGCTGCTTGCGGGCAACCGCTTACTTCCACGGTTGGCGGCGAAAGGATGGAGCGGACGCGCGTCGGAAGTCACCGACCGCATCGCCGGCCAGGTGCAAAAGATGCCGCAAGAAACATGGCCGTGGGTCGCCGCTCACTGGACGCAGCCAAAGTGTTTTGAAGCGATGGCGCGTCACTTTGAATGTCTGGCCGACAGCATTCGAGAGATGGCGAACGCGTCACGCATCGACGCGCCAGCGATTCTCCTCTCAGGCAGACTCAACGAACATCCTGCCGACCCGCGCCAGTACGCGCAGCGGGTCTCACCGCAGACGAAGTTTGTCGAGGCCGAGCGAAGCGGCCATTGGATTCAGCTGGATCAGCCGGAGCTGGTGGTGAACTCGATTCAGGAGTTAGTCGAGCGCGTGCGCGCCATCGCAGCGGAGAAGACTACCTCTTCTGGCAGGCAGCCAACTTAGCCGAAGTCTCACGCAGACGCCGTGACAGCAGCACCGCCATTGACTGATAAAAGCGCGAGCCCACATGGGGAAACATGCGGAAGATGCGGTGCAGTTCGGCCCAATCGATTGCGTCCGCTTCCACTTCTCCCTCGGCGATTACAGAAGCGCTGGAAAGCTGGTTGTCGAGGAAGGCGATCTCGCCGCAAATCTGGCCTGCACCGATGCGCGCAACCGTCACCCCATTCGCGACGATGCGCGCACTTCCAGCCCGCATCAGGAACATCGTTCCACCGGGCGAGTCTTGGACGATCAAGGCATCACCAGACTTGAATTTCATGTGGCGCGCGCCGGCTTTAATCAGAATCCAGTCGTTTTGAGTGACGAAGTCCAGCGGACTGGATGTTGCGGTCTTTTCCTCTGCGAGAAGGGGCATGCAGGCAGAGTAGCGGGAGCAATCCGGAGGGTCAATGTACCGCAGTAACTCGCGGTAACGCCCGCCAGTAACTGCTCCAACCCGTTGCTAAGACAGCTGCTTGCGTCGCAAGATTCGGCTTGTTCTAACTGGCGAGTGCGCGTGGTAACTCCGAACTCGTTTTGGGCAGTGGACATTCGTACAGGGCATGGTAGTCCTTCGCCGCTTTGAGTTCCTGCTCGTTGGCGCCCTGGGCGCTCCACCGGCAATTCGGGCAAAGTACGACTGTTTCGCTGGTTTCCATGGTCCCTCCCACCAAATCAATAATCGGCCCTAAAGCACGGCAAGGGGAAATCGACATTTCTGATGTCTGCAATCGGAAAAACTTATCGGGCTCCATTAAGCGAAAACGGCCACTCGCGTCGAGCGTGAGCGCGAATCAGATAGGCGCTCGTGCCGAAAACAATTAGCACAACTGCGAGCAACAATTCCCGCTGAAAGTTTTGCCTGGATAGAAGGATGTACAAGAATCCCGCGAGTGCGATGAGCGCAGGCAATGGATAGAACCACATGCGAAACGGACGCTCGCGCTTGGGTTGAGTGGCGCGAAAGACCATCACGCCGATGGCCTGCAGCATGAACTGCATCAGGATCCGAATTACGACAAGGGCGGCAACCAGGTCCGCCAACCGGAACATGCAGAGCAAGCAAGTCAGCGCACCCATACAGAGCAATGCCGCTGAGGGGAACTTGCCTTGCGCATTAAGCCGTCCGAACATCGCGAAGAAGTTCCCATCGCGCGCCGCTGCATAAGGAATGCGCGAGACGCCCAACAGCACCGAGAACACTGAAGCAAATGCTGTCCAGATGATGAGAACGGCGGCAATCTGCCCGGCGCGCCTGCCGTACACATTCTTCATCATGGTGGAAACCACATAGAAGCGCGACTCAGTGGCGGCAGATTGATTCAATTCCCGCCATGGGATAACGCCCAGAATGCTGATGTTCATTACGATATAAATCGCCGCCACTATGACGATCGCGAATAAGATCGCTCGCGGAATGTTCTTCCCCGGTTCGCGCACTTCAGCGCCGAGATAGCTGATGTTGTAGTAGCCCCAATAGTCATAGGTGGCGATCAGCATGGCTGAACCGAGTCCGAGAAAGAACGCATGATTGGGTTGAAAGGCTCCCGGCGGAAAATCAAATGCCCGAGCTGCATTGAAATGCGTGAGGCCGGTCCAGATGACCCAGGCAATCGCTCCCAGAACTCCAGCCAAGAGCCAGGTTGAAACTTTGCCTGCGACGTCCACCCGGCGGTAGGCCAGAAACACTGCGAGGACGCACGCTCCCACAGCCACGA
>JAFAUE010000190.1 GCA_019243475.1 Acidobacteriota bacterium
TGTTCAGAGGTCAATTCTTTGCCGCGGCTATCAAGCAGCACGAGCATTGGGCGAGTACGCTGCGACTCCTTTTCGACGAAGTTAAGGATTGCGTCCTCTGACGGCGCTGGCTTTAATTCAATCTGCTGAAATCGCGCGATACGCGACGCGTATTCGTTCGTAAGCTGATCATAGGCAGGTTCTTTGCTTCTGGACTTCGCGGCCACCCACACAACGCGCAGTTTCATTCGAGCTGTCCGAAGTACATCTTCACCGTGTAATCGAAGGACACAACGCCGTCGCGGCTGTGCAGGTCGAAGATGCGGCGCAGTTCGCTCAGCATCGGCTGGCGCCGCGGATGCGCCGCGCCGGGCGCGTAGGAGGAAGAAAGCAGGCGGCCGCGCAAACCGTCATAATCGAACAATTGCTGGTTATCGAATTTAGCCAACTGCTCCTGACCGTGGAAAAATTCTTTCACTCCGGAGTAGGAGTTTTCGTGTCGTACCTGCTCGTAGTCGGTGCTGTATTCAAACAGCAACTTTTCGTAGTCTCGCAGAAAAGGCGTGGAGGCAGTCAGGCGTTCGTTCCAAATGAGGACAGTCCAGCCCCCTGAGCGCAGGATCCGCTTGAATTCAGCTCTGGCCTTGTGCGCATCGAACCAGTGGAAGGCCTGCGCCGCAACCACGAAGTCCACCGAGGCCGCGGATAGACCGGTTTCTTCGGCTTTGCCTTCCAGGCTGTGATATCGCGCGAAATGACCTAGAAGCTCCTTTCCAGCAGCCCTCATTTCCCGATTTGGTTCCACCGCAAACACTTCGTTGCCGTTTTCCAGAAGTATTCGGGCAAAGTTTCCCGGCCCCGAACCGATATCCGCCACGCTGGAAGTTGACGTTAAGCCGCATCGCTGCTCGAGGGTTTTGAGCACTGCGGACGGATAGCCGGGACGATAGCGGACATAGTCTTCCACGCGATCGGAAAACCGCGTCAGCGCATTCTGTACTTTCATTATGAAGACTTGCGCCTGCGCGCCGGGCTCGCCTGCTTGGACCTCTTTCGCTGCGACACAGGCTTCCGGCGACTCTTTGTCGCAGCGCGTTTGCTGGCGGTCCTAGCGCGTGGCGAGGTTTTCTTGAGGTCGGCTACAGTGATCTTTCGCGCGGACTTCCAAAGCCGCTCCAGGTCATAGAACTTGCGCGCGGCTTCCGAGAAAACGTGCACTACGAAATCGACGTAGTCCACCAACACCCAGTCTGCCTGCTGGTAGCCTTCGATCTGATTCGCCGGAGTGCCCACGCGCTTGAGACGCAGTTCCACTTCGTCGGCGATAGTCTGAATCTGGCGCGGGTTCTTGCCGGTGCAGATGATGAAGTAATCGGTGAAAGCGGAGGAATGCTTGTCCATTTCGAGGATGCTGATGTCCTCGCCCTTCTTGTCTTCGCAAGCCTGGACAGCGGATGCGACCTGGCTACGGATTTGCGCGTTCATTCGTCTCTTGGATTCGGCTCTGCGTTCGAAGTTTTTCTCATTCCAGATTTTAGTCTGATGCCGCGCCAGGGCGCCGAGACTTCTTTTTTGAATGGGCGCGTGCCACTCCTTCCTCTTGCTGGCCTTCGCGATAGAGCCGCGTTTTGCGCATGTATTCTGCAACCGCCGGGCCTACCAAGCTATCCAGACGCTTTCCGGCAGTTGCCGCGGCAGCGCGCAATTGCGTCGAGGAAACGCGCTCGGAAACGTCTTCCAGCAGATGCAGCGTCACTCCCGAAAATGACATCACCGCGCCGGATTTCGCGAAGCCGGAGGTCCGCGTGCGCATCGCCTTCAGCACTTCCGCTTTCGGTCGCAGCTGCTCCGGCAGCGCGCCCGCAATCTCGCCAAGGGAATACCCAGGACGATTCGCGACAATGAAATCGCATTCCCGCAGCAGGTCTGCGGCGCGATGCCAGGTGGAAATTTCCATAAAGGCGTCGACGCCCACGAGAAAGTACAGCTTGTCTGCTTTCTTCAAATCTTTTTTCAGTGTCCGAATTGTTTCAAGCGAATAGTTCGGCTTGCCGCTTTGGGCATACAGACGCCTCTCGATATCTGAAGGGACGAATGACGGGTGACCTTGGGTCGCAAGCGCGATCATCGCCATGCGATGAGCGAAACCGGCAAATGTCTGATGCTGCTTATGCGGCGGCAATTCTGCAGGAACAAATAAGACCTTACCCAAATCGAACCGCTTGCTGGCGCTCTCGGCCACGGCGATGTGGCCCCGGTGAACTGGATCGAATGTACCGCCAAAAAAGGCGAGATTCACGCGGAACAGTGTAAACGTTGGCGCTAACTCACTGCGGCCGACGATTCGAACTTATGCGCTCGCTTTGCCCAGATGAAATACACCGGCACGCCGGTGAGCGTTAGCAACAATCCGGCGAAGGATGGGACTGGTCGCGTAATCAGCATATTCACCAGAAACCACACCGTCACCGCGACAAATAAAACCGGTGTGACCGGATAGCCCCACATCCTATAAGGCCGATGGACTTCAGGATGTTTTCGCCGCAGCGCGATCACTCCCGCGATCATCAGCGCATAGAAGAGCCAGATGCCGAACATCGCGTAATCCACCAGAGTCTCGTAGGAGCCGCTGAGCAATAACACTGCAGCCCACACTCCCTGCGCGACGATAGCCACTGCCGGTGTTTGATAGGTCGCGTGCACATCGCCAAACTTACGAAAAAATAATCCATCTCGCGCCTGTGCGAAGTACACCCGCGGAGAAGTAAGAAAGCAGCCGTTCAGCGTGCCAATGATCGAGAGAAGTATGACAATGCTGACCAGAGTGCCTCCCGCCGGCCCAAGCACTCGTTCGGCGAGCGTGGCGCCCACGTGGTCGCTGGCGGCGATCTCCGGAATCGAGAGCACATGAAGGTAGGCAAGGTTCGCCAGGAGATATATCGCAATGCAGCTCGCCAGCCCCAGCGCTAACGCCAGCAGTACGTTTCGCTGCGGATTCCGTATCTCTCCGGCTACGAAGCTCAGCTGCACCCATCCGTCGTACGCCAGAAATGTTGCAATCATCGCCGCGCCGAAGCTGCTCAAAGAAAACGCTCCTGACACAGGCGGCGACGCCGCGGCTTTCCCGCTCCAGAAGAACGCTCCACCAACAATCAGAAGAATGCCGATCACCTTTGCCACCGTGAACAGCTTCTGCACGAACGCTCCTGCAGAAACACCGCGATAGTTGATGGCTGTGAATAGCGCGATCGCGACAAGTCCCAAACACTTTGCAGCTAACGGTGACAAAGGAAAGAAGTAGGACAAGTACAAAGTCAGCGTCACAGCCAGCCATGCGACCTGTGCTGTGCGCGCCACCGTGAACATCGACCAGCCGCATAAGAATCCAATCATTGGACCAAAAGCTTCGCGCAGGAAGACGTATTGGCCGCCGGTCTCCGGATAGGCAGTCCCCAGCTCGGCGCAGGCGAGTGACCCAAAGAATGAGATCACGCCGGCGAAGATCCAGACGCCAAAGATCGCGGTCGCCGAATGCAAATCGCGCGCGATCAAATTGGGAATGAGGAAAATACCTCCGCCAATCACCATTCCAATAACAATGGAGAGGGAATCGAGCAGTCCCAGCTTGCGTGGGAGCTCGGCGTTTCCAGTTGTCGGCATGGGTTGGGAATATACAGCAGAATTGTTGCGAGACTGGGCGAGATTCCTCGATCAAATCGTCATTTACGCCGCTGCCACTCGCGGTACGCTTCACTCTTCGAGATTCCGAACTCTTTCGCAGCTTGTTTCAATGCCGCCTTTTCCTCGAGCTGCTCCTGCTCCATCAACTCATGCATTCGTTGGCCGAGACCTTGCGGCGGTTTGACAGCTTCGCTCTGCATGCGTCCTTCGACGATGATCGTCATCTCTCCCTTTATCGCCTCGCGTTGCGTAAGCACGCTGCGCATGTCGCTGGCGGTACCGCGAAGCAGCTCTTCGTGCACCTTGGTCAACTCGCGCGCGATTACGACTCGTCGCTCTGGACCGAACACGAGTTCCAAGTCTGAAAGCGTCTCCAGAATGCGGTGAGGCGCTTCATAAAAGACAAGGGTCTCGATCGTTTCGCGCAGGCGCTCCAGAGCGCTGCGGCGTTCGCCGGCGCGCGATGGCAGGAATCCAAGGAAGCGAAACGAGTCGGTGCGCAATCCGCTGGCGACCAACGCCGAAATGAAAGCGCTGGGGCCAGGCACAGAGATCACCGGCACTCCACTTTCAATTGCCGCCCGGATTATGCGCTCACCCGGATCGGAGATGCCCGGCGTGCCGGCGTCGGAGACCAATGCCACACGCTCTCCTGCCGCGATTCGCGCCAGAAGTTCGCGGCTACGTGCAGCTTCGTTGTGTTCGTGATAGCTGACCGTAGGCTTCTTGATCTCAAAGTGGCTCAACAGTTTTTGTGTGTGGCGCGTATCTTCACACGCGATCAAGTCGGCTGCGCGCAGGACGCGCAACGCCCGCAGCGTGATGTCTTCAAGATTGCCAATCGGAGTGGCAACGATGTAGAGCCCGGGAACAAGGCTGGGAGATGCGGCTTGCTTGTCGTCTCCTTGGCTCAAGGCAATGGACCAGAGTGAATCTACGTTCCCGTTTTCTTTACGCCGGATTCATTAAAACATTTGTGACTTTCGAGGATCAGACTTCGCGCCACCGAGGCATCCTGCCAGCCTTTGGTTTCAACACGCTTGCCCTCGAGGTCTTTATAGATGGAAAAGAAGTGCGTGATCTCACGCAGGATATGCGGATAAATCTCCGAATAGTTCCAGACGTCCTTGTAGCGTGGGTTGCTCTTGCCAACAGCCAGCAACTTCTCGTCGTGCACGCCCTGGTCCATCATGTCCAGCACGCCGATGGGCCGCACCTCCATCACGCAACCGGGGAAGCTCGGCGCATCGACGAGCACCAGCACGTCCAGCGGATCGCCATCATGGCTGAGCGTGCTCGGCAGAAATCCATAGTCGCCGGGAAAGTGCACCGGCGAATAAAGATTGCGGTCAAGACGAAAGACCTTCAACTTCTTGTCATACTCGTACTTGTTTACCGATTGCAAAGGAATTTCGACGACCACATTTACCGCTTCGGGAGCCTTGTCGCCCAACGGCAGAGCTAGATAGTCGAGCATTGGGTCAGTTTATCGAAGTATCGAAGGATCCGATCAGGTAGGCCAACAGCTAAATTTCGATTACAAACTCCCTGGAGCGACTCGCTTCAGGCAGCATAGTCTTTATGCGCTGATCCAGCGTAGCGAACTTTCCACGGTGATGCATCGCCAAACCGACGAGATAAGCATCTGAGATCTGCTTGTGCCCGCTGAGCGATGCGGCCGATGAAGCAATGGCAGTTTGATAGTCAACATCGGCAGGCCAAAAACGATGGGACGTCTGTTCGACCGTCCTAGCTAGTATTTCTTGTGCCTCGTCGGGGGACACGGAATTACCCGAGAATGCCGGATTTGAAAGTATTCGGACAAATCCAATTTGCGTGATCGGACAGGTTGCCCAGCCGGACTTTTGATTGTGCTTAAACCAGGCTGCGACAACGTGATGGGCCTCGTGAGATGGCCAGACCAAAGCGAGAAGGACATTGATGTCCAGCAGGTGCACGGCCACTAGAGCTCATCCTCTAGCGCCAAGGTGTGCTTCGTAGTCACTCGCGGGGCATCAGCGGGCAAGTCGACGACGTAGAGCCCGTCCTCTTCGCGCATGCCCCACTTGTGCGAAGCCCCCTTGCGAAGCAGCTCGGAAACTGCTTTTCCCAAGGCTAGAGAGCGAGTCTCTGCGTACTCTTGTGCAAGCCGCAGCGCATCGTCATCGATTGAAAGAGTAGTCCGCACCTTAATCCTAATGATGACATTTATAGTGCGATGATGTCAATTCCACGTGCGCGTCATCATGGACGTCTCGATGATGTCTGTTTACGAGTCTGTAAGCCGAATCGCTCAAGCCTATAATCGATCTGCGCATGAAAGCCTACGTCTATGTAACCCTGAAGACCACCGTCCTCGACCCCCAAGGCAAAACCATTCAGGGCGCTCTCAAAAAAATGAACTACCAGGGCGTGGACGACGTACGCCAGGGCAAGTACTTCGTCCTAACGCTCGCCCCCCAGCTGGAGAAAGACAAAGCCAAAGCGGAAGTCGAACGGATCGCCCGCGAGGTCCTCACCAACCCGGTAATCGAGGAGTTTTCCTACAAGCTGGAGGAGTGAAAAACTGCCTGAAATTCCGGCAGAAACCCAGAATGCAAATTCCCCAATTGAGGGAATTTCTGAGGGAATTTTTCACTTTGGACGACCAGATTTTCAAGATTTGGCCCAAAACACGAAGATTTTGACCTCAGCTGAGGGAATGGCTCAGGGAATTCCGGGAATTTGCTCCTAAGAGCTTCGCACGGTAGGCCTTACGAGCGCTTGTTGCGTTTAGTTTCGCGGCGGAACAGGGAATTAGCAGCGTATCGCGTCCCAGACAGTGGGGTAGGCACTTCCGAGTGCTCGGGTTGGCGTCTCGCGGCGTTCCCTCGACGCAGCTAATGAGTGCACCCGTCCCTGTCACGAGCGAGGTCCTTTTCAGGTAAGCTCCTGAACAGCAACTCGCATCCTAAACGTCAGGGAAGCCAAGACTTTTGAAGGAAGTGGATGTATGTGCGGCATTGTTGGTTATGTAGGACAAAAGAGCGTGGTTCCAGTCATCATCGAGGGACTGCGCAAACTTGAGTATCGCGGATATGACTCGGCAGGAATCGCGGTCGCCGGTAATGGAGACGGACTGCAGGTCCGCCGGGCTGAAGGCAAGCTGCGCAATCTGGAAGAAGTAATCCGCCACAAGCCGCTCGAAGGCTCCTATGGAATCGGACACACGCGCTGGGCCACCCACGGACGTCCAACCGAAGAAAACGCACATCCCCACCGCGACTGCACCGGACGCGTCGTCGTAGTCCATAACGGCATCGTCGAAAACTACCTCTCGCTCAAAAAGAAGCTCATCGAAGAAGGGCACAAGTTCGTCACCGAGACGGATACCGAGGTCATCGCCCATCTCATCGAAAACGCGCTGAAGACCGCCAACGGCAAGAAGGTTTCGCTCGAAGACGCGGTCCGCAGAACCGTAAATCAGCTCACCGGGGTATTTGCGCTGGTGGTGATCGGCGCCGATGAGCCGAATACGATCGTTGCTGCGCGCAATGGTCCGCCCGCGGTCGTCGGACTCGGGCAGAACGAATACTTCGTCGCTTCCGACATTCCCGCGATTCTCCATCACACCCGCGATCTGTTTTTCCTCGCCGACGGTGATCTGGCAGTAATCACTCCGTCCGGCGTAAGGCTCACCGACTTCGCCGGCAAACCGATCCAGCGCCAGGCGCAGCGCGTGACCTGGGACCCCATTCAGGCGGAAAAGGGCGGCTTTAAGCATTTCATGCTGAAGGAGATTTACGAGCAGCCCCGCGCCGTCCGCGATACCACTTTGGGACGCATCTCGCAGGATTCCGGCACAGTCTTCCTCGAAGAAATGCAGATTGATGAGCAGGAATTCGCGCGCGCCAAAAAAGTGAACATCGCCGCCTGCGGCACCAGTTGGCACGCCGGACTGGCGGGCAAGTTCATGATCGAGCGCCTCGCGCGCGTCCCGGTAGAAGTGGATTACGCCAGCGAATATCGCTATCGCGATCCGATCACCGGGCCCGACGCTCTCACCGTACTCATCACCCAGTCAGGCGAGACCGCCGACACCATCGCCGCTCAGCGCGAAGCCAAGGCCAAAAGCTCCAAGACGCTCGCTATTTGCAACGTCGTCGGCGCCATGATCGCGCGCGAATCTGCCGGCACCATTTACACGCACGCGGGGCCGGAGATCGGCGTAGCTTCGACCAAGGCCTTTACCGCGCAGCTAACGGCACTGTTTCTGTTTGCGCTTTTCCTCGGACAGCGGCGCAAGGAATTGAGCGAAGAGCAGTCCATCAAGCTGGTGCAGGAGCTGACCAAGCTTCCGGGCAAGCTGGAATCGATCCTCAATCACGACGAAGCCTGTGACGAACTCGCTAAGCGCTATCAGAAAGTTCAGGACTTCCTGTTCTTAGGACGCGGCATTCACTATCCCATCGCGCTCGAAGGCGCGCTGAAACTCAAAGAGATCAGCTACATTCACGCCGAAGGCTATCCTGCGGGCGAGATGAAGCATGGCCCCAACGCTCTTATCGACGAGAACCTGCCCGTAGTGGTGCTCGCCACCCGCGACCCGGACGATCCCGATTCGGTACTGCGCTACGAAAAAACCATGTCGAACATCAAGGAAGTTACGGCGCGCTCGGGCAAAGTGATCGCCATCGCCACCGAGGGTGACGAGGACATCCACGAAGCCGCGGACCATGTCCTGTACGTTCCCAAAGCTCCCGAACTGCTCTTGCCCATCCTGGAAGTAGTGCCGCTACAGCTCCTCGCGTATCACATCGCGGTCCGCCGTGGATGTGATGTGGACCAACCGAGAAACTTGGCGAAATCAGTAACGGTGGAATAATTCACTGTTGCAGCTATATCTATGTGATATAGAGTTAGCGACTGGCTACTGGCTACTGGCTGCTCGCTGCTGGCTGCTCCGGGTGTCGGCGCGATCTCCCCGATGGTCCTGGTCGGCAGGGAAATTTGGGCGGTTTGTTAAGGGTGGGGATTTACCAATCCGGTGACGCGCGTGAAGTAGCTAGTAGCTAGTAGCTAGCAGCAAGCAGCCAGTAGCCAGCAGCTCCGAAATGAACGCCACTGCCCTGCAAGAGCAACTTCGATTGCTTCTCTGGGAGCGCATTCGAGCGCGGCAGCTTACCGGACTTGCACTCGCCAAGCAAACGGACTTCGAGCAGGCCTACATCTCGAACTTTCTCAACCGCAAGCGTTCCCTCAGCCTGGAAGGCATGGACCGTGTTCTCGCCGCACAGAAGCTCTCCATCCTCGACCTCCTAAGCCAGGAAGAGCTCAACAAACGCGCCAGCAGCATCAGCGCAAGCGAAGGTGACTTCGAGAACGTGGTGCTCACGACGCCGGAGGTAGCCGCTCTGCAGCCGGTAGTGGTGCGCGAGGCCGTGCGCGACATCCTCAAGTTCAAGAAAAGCTTTCTTCGCCGGTTGCGTGCAGCGGCGGTAAAGCGGCACACCTGGCAGCGATTTGTGCTGATCAAAGTCGATGCTCAGGAAGCCGCCAGCATGTATCCGCGCCTGCTTCCCGGCGCGACGGTGCTGATCGACCGGCACTACAACGTGCTTCAGCCCTACCGTCGCAACGAACCGAACATCTACGCCGTCCGCAAGAACCGCACCTGCACGATCAAGTACGTCCAACGCGACGGCGACCATCTGGTCCTGCGCCCGCAGGATCAAAGCCATCCGATAAGCGTGCTGCCGCTCGGCGCGGCGGATCCGTCCGCGCTGATCGTAGGCAGGATCTGCCACGTGGGCATTGATACGTAACAGGATCCTTCCACTGCGGAGATTCACTGGGGCGAACCTCGTCCGTTCAGAATGCATGATGGAAGCCTCTTTGCCGCCATCTCCGGCATGGGGCATCCTGAGCGAAGTCAAAGGATCTCTTGTTTGCACCTCTATTTGTATTCCCCTACGCTATTCTCGCGCTTTCGCGGAACGATCCATCCGGCGAATGTCAGCGCCTTAACCACCTTGCGCAGCCTTCAGCTTGGCGACTTTTTCTTCCGCTGCCTGGCGCAATTGGGCTTTGAATTGGGCGGGGGATTTGTCGTTGGGTAGGAGCTCCAGGCATTTCTGCTCCGCGGCCAGCGCCTCCGTCCTCTGGCCGTTGGCCAGATAGGCGTCGGCGAGGCTGTCCTGCGCATTTGCCGATTCGGGAAACGCCTCGGCGTTCAGCTTCAGCAACGTGAGTGCGTCGGCTTTGGCCTGTTCGGTGTTTGGCCCGGAAGCTCCACTCGTTGTGGGAAGATTTGGCCCGCCGGCATTGATTCCCGCCGCTTGCAGGCGCTCATAGCCAAGTAGATTAAGCATCGTTTCCGGAAAAAGGAATGCGTTGGGATCTCGTTGACGCGCGTCGTGAAACATCTGTGCGGCTTTTGCGGCTCCGCCTGGTTCAGCCGCGGCTGCCCAGAATTGCGAAACCGATGTCGGCTTGGCAGTGAACTTCGCATTTGCGCTCGCTGGATTCTTCTGCAGGGTGTCCACGTAGAAGGCGACAATCTGCTTCGGCAGCTCAGGGTGCGGACCGAAGATCTCCGTGCCGTGGCGCCCGTCTTTAAAGCCGACGAACTGATTGCGCGGATTTCCCGTGAGCTCGGCGAACCACTGCATCGTGTGCGGAGCGTCGCTGGAGTACTCGTCATCGGCAGCAGCGGCGGTGAACAATGGGATCCAGGCGTTTTGCCGCAGAAAGTTGACGCCGGCCCCGTCGGTCTGTCCTGCTAGAAGCACCAGCGAGCGAATCTCTGCATGGCGGCTGGCAAGCTTCACGACATTGTTTACCCCGCAAGAACCGCCACCCGCGCCAATTCGGTTCTTGTCCACGCCGGATTGTTCAAGCAGCCATTCGAATGCTTTGTCGAAGTCACTTGGCCATTTCTCTGCGACCTGCTGCTGAACGTCGGCACTGGCGTTGTCGAAACGCGGACCGCCGCTGTCGCCGAAGCCTCGGTTATCGATGGTGAGCGCACTGATGCCTGCGGCGGCAAGTTGTTCGGCGACCGGCGTCCACGAGGTGCGATTGGTGTTGCACATGTGCAGCAGCATGACCGCAGGCGCAGCCTTCCCGCTGCCTTTTGCCGCGTAGAACGTTGCTTTCAGATGAACGCCGTCGGCAGAGGTAAGGTCGATGTCCCGCGGGGCGGACTGACCGACCGAGAGCAGGGACGCACAAAGCACAAAAAACAGCAG
>JAFAUE010000175.1 GCA_019243475.1 Acidobacteriota bacterium
TCCCGCTTACTGCGATCCAGCACCTGCTCGTAGAGGCGCAGGAGTTGTGATTCGAGCTCGCGCTCGACCGTAGGGCCGTCCGGCAGTGACTTCTGAACCTCGCTGGCCCACTCCATATTCGCAGTTATCACGGCCGAGGCAGCTCCCACGAGATCGGGAATCACAGCCGTCCCGCGACCGGCAAGTACACTTTCACCGGATGGAGAAATCACTAGTTCGGAAGTCTCTACCACGATGCTTGCGTGCACCTGCCGTGCCGCAGCCCGGTCCAGCACACATTCAGGAGCAGAAATCGTCAATACATCGCAGTCGGCGCTACAGATCTCGCTGGCGGATTTAGGCGCGCTGGGAATGCGGCCTCGCTGCAGATCACGGACCAGTTCGGGAACATCTATTCCGGTACTGGACTGCCATGCTCCTCGTTCCTCGCTGAGGGCAACAACAAGGCATCCGGCCTTAGCAAGGGCAAGGGCCGTTTCCGCGCCGCTGCGGTCCACCGCCTGGATCGCCACTCGTAGTCCGGAAATGGACTTTCCGTGATCGTGCGCAACGCGCAAGATCAGCGCCGCCAGAGCACGCGCCACCGCAAGGTCCCGTTCTGGCAATCCTCCACAACCTGCAGGCTTGCCGGTAGTTACACCTGCCGATTTCTCATGCAAAGATGCGTATTCAGCATCGATCCACGACATCGCTTCCTGCCGAACTCCAGCTCCCGGCAGAGACACGTCCTGGTAGCGACCAAGGACGTGGTGAATTCGCCCCGTATAGCGACGAATAATCCGCTCGAATTCGCGACGACTGAGCTGCTCGGGATCGCAGGCCACTGCGCCTGCCGAACCACCAAAAGGCACATTGGCAACGGCGCAGCGCCAGGTCATCGATTCGGCTGCGGCCCTGAGAGTGTCGAGTTCAATTCCAGAGGCGCAGCGCACCGCGCCGAGCAGCGGCCCACGCACTCCGTTATGCTGCACGCGATAGCCGCGGAAAAGCTGTAGTCGATCATCATCCCGGCGCAGAGGCATTTCCACCGTCATTTCCCTAAATGGAACCGAAAGCAGCCGGCGCATCTCCGGATGGAGGCCCAGACGGTCAGCGGCCGCGTCGAAATAGCGCCGAATGGAAGAGGAAGCGCTCTCCCGAATCCCGACCGCTGCTGTACCGAGTCCCATAGTTCACTCCTGCCTCAAATACGGGTAGCCGATCAGGGTACCGAACTGCAGCAAGAACGCAGCAGCACCCTTTAGCCGACGTTGGATGCAATCCAGAGTCTCTGCGGAGAGTTGCTGATCTTGTATTAGCTACGTGGTTAATAGGCCGGCGATCTTCTGCAGGCGAGCAGGATTACAGCCCCGGCAAAGATGGACAGCAAGCTTGCTGCCTGCGCGTTCGTCAAGCCAAAGAAAGAGCGGGGGTTGACGCGGATGAACTCAACCAGAAAGCGCTCGATTCCCATGAGCAGCAGATAGATTGCGGTTACATATCCAGGTCGACGCGATTTGGCGCCAAGCTGCCATAACAACCAGAAAATGAGTATTGCAGCGATCGCTTCGTAGATGGGGGTCGGGTGAACTTTGTCATTGGTGGGCACCAGGCCGTTGGGGAAACTCATTCCCCACGGCAACGACGTCGGTTTACCGTAATCACCATCGCCGGAGGTGAGGCAGCCAATGCGACCTACCGCGTAACCCAATGCTGCCGCCGGCGAACACACATCGAGCATAGATAAATAGGTGATCTTGTAATTCCGCGCTAAAAGATACAGCGCGAGGAGAACGCCTATGAATCCGCCAAACCACGCCACTCCAGCTCGGCTGAAAATTTGGCCAATGGGATCTGTGGCAAGCAGGGTCGGTGTTTCGAGGACGTGATACAGCTTGGCGCCGGCGATCCCAAGCAGCGCAGATGCGGTCACAATGTTGTCGGCTGGAACGTTCAAGCGGCGGCGGCGGATGTCTGCGGCAAGCACGAAATAAGCAGCGACAAATGCTGCCACCATCAGCAGACCGAAGGTGCCAATGGAAAAGCGGCCGACATGAATGTATGGAATCAAAAGCTTTTAACCTGCTCCAACTACTAAGCCCCCGCTTACGTTGAACTCTGCTGAAACATGCAACCTTCCTTTAGCAGCTTAGCAGCTTAAACCTGCTCAGCTTTTGCGGAAGCTCTGCAGGTTTTCAATTACATTGAGCTCATGCGGGACATTCTCCGCCAGCGCGGTCTGCGCCTCATCTTCATAGCTAACCTGGTCTCAATGCTGGGGAGTGGGATGAACTCCGCCGCAGTGGTTTGGTACATCCTGCAAGCTACGCATTCTGAGATGGCGCTGGGCACTGTCATCATCCTGCAGACCATTCCCGCGCTGCTGATGCTGCCGTTCACAGGCGTGGTGATCGACCGCGAAGATCGCCGCCACCTGGTGATGGTCCTCGACGGGTCCCGCGCGGTCGTTATCTTCACGGTGGCACTGATAGCTCTCGCCGGCAGAGCAAGGTTGTGGGAACTCTATTTAATGAACACCCTGGTTGCGGCCGGGTTTTGGATGTTCTGGCCATCCGTGACTGCGCTGATTCAGGAGCTCACGCCGGAAGCGCAGTACGTTGCGTCGAGCAACTTTCTAATGGCAGGAGTACAAGGCGGTTGGCTAATCGCGGGCGCAATCGTTGGCTTTGTGTACAACCATCTTCACCTGGGTGGTGTGCTGCTCCTGGACTTCAGCACTTATCTATTCTCGATCTGCTGCTACTTGTTTGTCCGCAAAGGACGGGTCACGGTGCAGCATCCCCCGCGGACCGAGCTGCCGAGCGAGGCGCACCCGATCCAGCGTTATTTTCACGAACTGCACGAAGGCTTTGGCTACCTCAAACACCGCCCTGCCGTGACACTCGTCGGCATCAGCATGGCGCTCTTCATGGGAGCGATGCTGACGCAGGGCATTGTGACTGCTCCGCTCGACGATCGCATTCTCCATGGTGGGGCGGTTGGCTATGGCTGGTTAAACGGGGCATGGGGAGTCGGCGCTTTTCTAAGCACAATGTACACTCCGTGGGCCATCGGACGTCTGCAAACGCGCGCGAGCATTCGCCTGGGAATGCTCGTCCTCGGTGCGTGCATGCTGGTCGCTCCACATTCAAGAATTCTTGCCGCTACTGCTTTTCTCTTCTTCTTGATGGGCTCTGCACGTGGAATGGGTGGAACTGCCCTGAACACAAGTCTGATGGAATTGGTGCCGCCGCATTTGATGGGCAGAACACAAAATACCTTTTATTTCATGGGTACTCTGCTGCAGCTGGGGCTGGCTTTTGCAGTGGGAGCTTCCGCTCATCGCATTGGATTGACCACCGCGTACGCGATCATCGCGGGCACGTATCTGTGTTCATGCGCATCAACCCTGATCTCAGAAGACCAGATCCGCTTCGAAAAAGCGGAAGCGTCCGCGGAGGAAGCGGTAGCTGAGGAAACCACCGCCCCGTGAGTGCGATCAGGCTTGCGATTAGGCAGATGAGGTTTCGAGACGCGGTGCAGGCAATTCGCGCCACGCTCTAAAGACGAACAGCGCAACCGTGAGGAAGATCACTCCTCCAATAAAATCCAAACCGACGTCACGAACAGAAGAGGTACGGGACGGATCGAAGCTTTGGTGCCACTCGTCTAAGGCTCCCGTCAGCAGCGTGCCGCCCAGTGCGATCGCTGCACAGACCCAACGTAAACCCTTTCGGAACTCTGCAGTTGGCCTGTGCCGCGAAGAATTGTGGAGTGAATGGTATGAGGCGCGGAACAGCAGGAGACAGAGAATGCCGTATCCGCTTACATGCCCGGCTTTCCGCAAAAAATGATGCAACCGCTCGAACGCATCCGGCGATATGGGAATGTGGAGGCTCTTAACTAGACTCCACAGCCAGCCGCCAGTTACACCTGAAGAAAGAAGCAGGGACTCAATAACGATTACCGTCAGCCAGAGAATTACCGGAACCCAATATCGGAAGCTTCGATTCGAAAACGGCAAAAGCTACTCCAGCCGATAATTCGGCGCTTCGCGCGTGATGATCACATCGTGAACGTGACTTTCGCGCAGTCCGGCGCCGCTGATGCGGACGAAGCGCGCCTTTTGCTGCAGCTCGGGAATTGTGGAGCAGCCCACGTATCCCATTCCGGAACGCACACCGCCAACCAATTGCAGCACCATGTTGGCCAACGGTCCGCGGTAAGGGACGCGGCCTTCAATGCCTTCCGGCACGAGCTTGGCCAGCCGGTTCTGGTCGCCATTGCTCTCGAGCATATCGCTGGCCGCGGACGCGAAATCGTCGTCCCCGCCCTGGAAGTATCGTTCGCTTGAGCCTTGCGCCATGGCGGCAAGGGAGCCCATGCCGCGATACGCTTTGAATGAGCGCCCCTGATACAGGATCGTTTCACCCGGACTCTCATCCACGCCGGCAAAAAGTGAACCGATCATCACCGAACTGGCGCCTGCGGCGATAGCTTTTGCGATGTCGCCCGAATACTTGATGCCGCCGTCGGCGATGATGGGTACACCAGAATCTTTAGCCGCGCGCGCAGCTTCGGCAATCGCATATATCTGCGGCACACCAGCGCCGGTAACGATGCGCGTCGTGCAGATCGAGCCCGGACCAATGCCGACTTTCACCGCGTCCGCGCCAGCCTTAATCGTCGCGCAGGCGCCGTCAAACGTCCCGACATTGCCAACCAGGAGATCGACTTCGGGCAGCTTGCTCTTCACTTGGCGTGCCGCATCGAGGACGCGCGTTGTGTGCCCGTGCGCGCTGTCGATGGCGAGCACGTCCACCTTGTACCGTGCCATCTCCTGCGCGCGCTCCAGATAATCTCCGGTCGCTCCA
>JAFAUE010000268.1 GCA_019243475.1 Acidobacteriota bacterium
GGTCGATATGCAGGAAGTAGCTGGCGAGCACGAATGGAAGCGCCGTGACTATGGCCCCGAGAATCCAGTACCCGTGCGCGCTCTCGGGGTCGAGCGAGTACATGCCTTTCTGCTTCAGCGCACTCATTACGTACTGCTTGATTGGCCCGATCGAGAGATAGAACCGATTGCGCAAGTCGGCAATGTGAGTTTCGCTCTCATCGCTGGGGAATAACCCATTCATCATCTCCTGTTCGAACGGAGCCAGATCACTCCATGTCGCGCGATCTTTCAACCGCACGAACACATAGTCCTTCTTCTTGAACACGAGCATCTGCGAGACTTGCTCTTCGCGAATCTTGATATATCCACGCACGGCCATATCGACCAGGATCGAGGTAATGTCGCGAGGATCGGTGCTGTCATCGATCAGTGTCCCCACCTCCGCCGGACTCATGTCTTTGGGTGGCGCATACATCGGCGCGACCGAGATGCCGGCCTTCGGGTCTCGCCCCTTCGTCCACCACAAGGGAAACATCACGGCGAAGGCGAATATAGGAAGCAGCACGATGGGATTGCTTCGAATGAACCACAGCAGTCTCGTCAGTCCACTTGGCTCTTCGAGCACGCCTTTAGGAATGAAGACATCGACGCTGAGGCCTTCATGCGCAGAGAGCGGATTGGCCGTCTGCGCGTTCACGGTGGTGGCAAGAAGGTCGGCCGGGGCCTTTTCGTGGGAACCATAGATTCCGACAAACGCCTGCGCGCGCAGCTTCCCCGCAGCGTCAGCTGGGAAGTGGACCGTAGCCGAAGCTGCGTCGATCGCCACCGGCCAGCCATTGCCCGTCACGTTCCAGTAAAACTCGTCGTGATCTTCAAAAACCTTGATTGCGTCGCGAACTGAGTAGCGAATGTGAATGCGTTTGCTGGTGTCGGTTGCCCCGGGAATGTAGATGGTCAGGACGCGATTAGGACCTTGCTTCTTACTGTCGTATTTGAGTTTTTCGCCCGATTCATCGAGCACGCCGGTGACCTTGAGAAACAATGAATAGTTCGAGCCGTCCGGCCCGGGATAATCGACGGGAATGTAGCGATGGATGCCGTGAAACGTACCGATAAAGACCAGCGAGATGCGTTCGTCTACGTCGGCTGAACCGTCTTTGTGAACGTCCACTTCAGTGGTGAAGTCGGAGATTCGCCAACTACGTTGCGCGTATACTGTGGGCGCAAGAAGCAGAAGCAGCAACAAAGAAATCCAGCCGCTCAGAACGTTGCGAAGTTTCATGTCACCTCCCGCCTAAAACTGCCTTTCGAGCAGTCTCCAAAGGCAGCACAAGCCGATTTGCCATCCCGGTCAATTCCTGGAATCCGTAGCTCCGGTAGAAACGGACCGCGGAATCGTCTTTGGCATCAACGACGATCATTGCAGTAGCGATTACCGAGGCGACCGAACATACTCGAGCAAAGGCGTCCAGCAGCAAAAGTTTGCCAAGACCCATCCCTTGAAATTGCTTATCGACCGCCAACCTGCCAAGCAATGTGGCAGGAACACTGGGATACTTCGGAAGCTCCGCGCGAAGAGAAGGGTCCAAAAGGTCCAATTCGATTGACGATTGAGACAACGTGTAGAACCCGGCGACGCGCTCACCATCCGGAGTCGCCACGAAAACGGTAGCAGCAGATTTGCGCAGATCCTGGCGAGCTATGTTCCTGAGATAAAGATCGAGTTCCACCACACCACAACCGAAGTCCGTTCTGCGATGCCGTTTCGTAAGCGGCTCGATCCGGATTTCGTCGATACTCAAGCCTTATGGGTTCGCTTGCGCGCCCACTGGCGATAGTGTTGGCCCGCTCGCATCAACTTGCGATTCGGCGCCGGTGGGTTCTGCAAAAGCCGAACGAAGTCTTCGGCCGCCTTTGCGTTGAGCCTGATTGTGTTTTGTTCCTCAATCACCTTGACGGCCGCTTCCTGTAACGTCGCAGTTGCAAAATCAGAAAGGCTCTTTCCCTGTAGCCGCGCGGCTTCGGCGATTCGCTTCTTCTGCGATCGCGTTAAACGCATTTCCAGGCGTTCCGTTTTTGTGGTGGTGAGTTGCCGCATCTCGAATCCAAAACATATTGTACGGCGTTTTGCCGTACACGCTAATCAGAACTTCACCGCGGGCGTCGCCCGGTCCTCAGCCGTCTCCGTCTGGAAGAACTGGCGAGGCTGGAAGCCAAACATCCCTGCCACCAGATTGCTGGGGAAGGTCGCAATCTTTGTGTTGAGGTCACGCACGACTGCGTTGTAGTAGCGGCGCGAGTTCTGGATCGCGTCCTCTGTTTCCGTGAGCGAGGACTGCAGGGAGGTGAACTGCTCCGACGCCCGCAACTGTGGATAATTCTCGGCCACAGCCAGCAGTCCGCGGAGCGCCTGGGTCAGCTGTCCTTCGGCCTGGGCCTTCTCGTCCACAGTCGTGGCCGACATCGCCGCGGAGCGATAGCGCGCGATGTTCTCGAATGTCCCTTTCTCGTGCGCGGCATAGCCTTTGACGGTCTCGACCAGGTTGGGAATCAGGTCGTGCCGCCGTTTGAGCTGCACATCAATGTCGCTCCATGACGAATCGGCGCGCACCCGCAATCCGGCAAGCCCGTTGTAGGAAACGATCAGGAATAGCGCGATCACGACGATGATCGCGACCACAACGATTGTCATTCATCCTCCGGAGGAATCCTGCGCGGAAGGTACCATACGCGCCGAGCAGGGGCAAATTGAATGTCCGGGAAGGAAGTTCCCAAGCCACCAGCGACTTTTTCGCTTGCGCCGCGTGTGAGCTCGTGGTAGCCCAGCCATATGCTGTGTTGTGATACCAAAATGGCACGCGAGTCTTTTGTCGCCGGCGCGTCAGGTTATCGCTTAAGAGGCGATTCTGGGACATCCCTGCCTTTGGCTTGCGGTTCGATCCCTGGGGTTCTCGATGGGATATCCCATCAGGTCCCATAGGGATCACGATGGGATATCCCATAAGATCGGATGGGATATCCCATAGGGACCCATGGGATATCCCATAGGGACCAGGCAGGGACTTCGAGCGTAAGTCCTTTAAATCATGGGATCGGCCAAAAAAATGGTCATTGGCCGTCGGTACGAAATACAAATTGGGTCCAGCAGCTCTGCATCTAACCGCCGAGGGCACCAGCCCTGACCCAAAATCCTGTTTCTTCTACACTAGAAGGTCTTTTTTCCGCTATGGACACCATCAAGTTCGGGACCGACGGCTGGCGGGGGATCATCGCCGACGACTACACCTTTGCCAATGTCCGGCGAGCCGGCTCGGCCATCGCTAACTATGTTTTGAAAAACGAAGATCCGACCCGCGGGGTAGCTGTTGGTTATGACACGCGCTTCGCATCCCGCAGCTTCGCGCAAGCAGTGGCGGAGGTGCTCGCAGCAGCAGGCATAAACGTCCGCTTGTCTAACGACTACACCCCGACACCGGCCCTATCGTTCGGCGTAAAACACTTTGGCTGCGCCGGCGGCGTGATGATCACCTCCAGCCACAATCCGTGGAACTGGAATGGAGTGAAGTACAAAGCCAGCTATGGGGGCTCGGGCCGTCCCGCGATCATGCAGGCCATCGAGGCCGAGCTGGACAAACCGCTTCCTAAATCCAAGAATCCGGGGACAATCACCGACACCGACTTCAAGCAGCCATACATTGCGGCGATCAAGGAGTTCGCAGATCTCGATCTCATCGCTGGCGCCGGCTTCAAGTTTCTCATCGACTCGATGTACGGCTCCGGGCGCAAGGTGCTGGCAGGCATCTTTGCCGAGCGTCGAATTCAGCATGTTGAGATTCGCTCGGAGGTGAATCCGCTCTTCCCCGGCATCAATCCAGAACCCATTGAGCCGCATGTTCGCGAAGCGCAGGAGGCTGTCGTCCGCGAGCGGTGCCATGGCGGCTTCATCACGGACGGCGATGCCGACCGCATCGGCGCTGTGGCGGAAGACGGCAGCTTCGTTGACTCCCACAAGATCTATTCCATCCTTTTGCGCTGGCTGCTCGAGCGAAAGAAGTGGCCGGGGGAAGTGGTTCGCGCCTTCAACACGACGAAGATGCTCGACCGCATCGCCGCTGAACACGGACGCAAGCTGCACGAGTGCGGCATCGGCTTCAAGAACATCTGCGACCTCATGCTGGAACGCGAGATACTGGTCGGCGGCGAGGAGTCGGGCGGCATCGGCATTACGCGCCACTTGCCTGAGCGCGACGGCATCCTCAACGCACTGTTGCTGGCCAACGTAATGGCCGAGGAGAAGCGCACGTTGGCAGAGTTGGTGAGCGATCTGCAGCGCAAGTACGGCGAGCATTACTATTCGCGCCTGGACATGCACATTCCCAATGACCTGAAGAATGCCGCAATCGCGCGAGCCAGGAACGGTGTGCGCGAGATCGGCGGTCATAAAGTGCTGAGAGTGGAAACACTGGACGGCATTAAGTTTTTCCTCGATGCGCCCAAAGGCAAAGCCGGCACCGCGTCGCCTCCCGCTGAGGCGTGGCTGTTGCTTCGCGCTTCAGGGACCGAGCCGCTGCTGCGCGTCTATTCCGAAGCCGGCTCGCCCGAAATCGTGCAGCAACTGCTGAAGGCGGCAGAATCGTTCGTCAACGAAAGCGAGATGGCGGGAACGGCGGCGCACTGAATGTCAACGGATCTCAATGTGGCGGGGCCTGCGAACGCCTCTACCGAGGACACTCCCGAAGCGCGGCAGTACAGCCGCATCCACCGATGGCTTTCGCTCACCGATACCTTTTTGGGAATCGCTTTTCTCGTGGTCCTGCTTGCCACCGGCTGGACGCGTAACCTGCGCGATCTCGGCTTCCGTTTCGGGAACGATAACTACGCGCTCGCGCTGTTCTTCTATGTCCTGCTGCTCACGCTCGTTGGAAAGCTAGTCAGCATTCCGCTGGACGTGTACGGGTTCAAGCTGGAACATCGCTTCAATCTCTCGAATCAAACCACGGCAGCGTGGGTCTTTGACGAGGTGAAAGGCTGGCTGGTCGGACTTGCGCTCTTCAGTCTGCTGGCCGAGCTGGTTTACTGGATCATCCGCAAGTCGCCGGAGCATTGGTGGCTGTACTCCTGGGCAGCGTTTATCGCATTGTTTGTGGTCTTCGCCCAGCTCGCTCCGGTGGTGCTCTTCCCCATCTTCTACAAATTTGTGCCGCTGGAGAATGAGGAGCTGCGGGAGCGATTAGTGAGACTGAGTGAGCGCGCCGGCACGCGCGTGCGCGGCGTCTATGAATGGAAGCTCTCGGAAAAAAGCAAGAAGGCCAACGCCGCGCTCACGGGATTGGGCAACACGCGCCGCATTATCGTGGCCGACACTCTGCTGGCGAACTACTCGCACGACGAGATTGAAGCTGTGCTTGCCCACGAGCTCGGGCATCACGTGCACGGCCACATCATGAAGAGCATTGTTCTGCAGCTCTGCGTGACGTTTGTGGGATTCTGGGCTGCCGACGAGGTTTTGCGCTACGCAACCTATCAGACCCACACCTTCGACTTGCTCTCCGACTTTGCCAATCTCCCGCTGCTGGCGCTGGTATCGGCCGCGCTGTCTCTGCTGCTGATGCCCGCACTCAACGCGTACTCCCGCTACAACGAACGTCAGGCCGACCGTTATTGTTGGAAGTCCGTACCCAGCGTGGAGCCGTTCATCACGGCGATGGACAAGCTGAGCGTACAAAATTTGTCGGAAAAGACGCCGTCGCGGCTGGTGGAGGTCCTCTTCCACTCTCATCCGCCAGTCTCAAAACGGATTGCCGCCGCGAGAGTCTTCGCCGCACAAAATACAGTCGCGGCGCATTAACTGAATTTCTTTACTGTGCCATTCCGCTGGTAGCGCGGCGGTACTCCGCCACATTACGCTGATGTTCTTCGAGCGTCCGCGAGAAGCGATGGTGACCTTGATTGTCACTCACGAAATACAGGTACTCGGTTTGCGCCGGGTGCATGGCTGCAGCCAGCGCGTCTTTCCCGGGATTGCAGATTGGGCCAGGCGGCAGGCCGGCATGGCGGTAGGTGTTGTACGGCGACGAAAACTGAAGGTCCGAGGCATAGATTGTGCCGCGATAACGGTTCGCGAGTAGAGCTGCGTAGATGACGCTCGGATCAGTGTCCAGCGCCATGCGCTGGGTCAGGCGGTTGTAGAAGACTCCGGCCACGACCGGACGCTCGTCAGGAACTGCCGTCTCCTTTTCAACGATTGAGGCCATCGTCACAATCTTGTGAAGGTCGGAATTGAGTCCAATGGCGTGGGCTTGCTGATGAAACTTCCTTACCATGGCCGCGACCACGTCGGCAGCTCTGTCTTTGCGTGGAACGCGATAGGTGTCGGGGAAGAGGTAGCCTTCGAGCGTCGGCGCCTGGGGATCGAGGTCGCGCACCAGTGCCACTTGCGCGCGCGCCTGCTCCAGGAAGTTTTGCTGCGAGTCAATGCCGGCGTGCTCGACCGCCGCAGCGATGTCAAAGATGTTGTAGCCCTCCGGCACCACCAGCACGCGAGCATAGGTGTCGCCGCGCGCAATGCGGTTATAGACGTCGTTCAGCGAGTCGGGATGGTCGAAGGCATATTCGCCGGCTTTCAGTGAGCGGCTCTTCAGGAGATGAAGCAGCAAAAATGCCGGGCGGCTGCGAATGATCCCGGCATTCTTCAGGCCTGAGGCAATTGTGCGAACCGAGGAACCCGTTTTGAAATCGACGAAGGTCTGTTGCGATGGTCCCGCGGGAACGAGGAAGGCAAATCCGATCCAGGCCGCGAAGCCGATCAGCAGCAGGACCAGGATTGCAAAAAGCTTCCGCATCTCGAAATTCTAAAAGTTCTTTGCCCGGGACTGCCAGAGGCCGTCGGTACCCTCAGCGGTAGCGAACGGGTGGTGTCCTGGCGTTATGAAGCCGCCTGGCGCGCAAATGGCTGGACATGCAACCGCAAGCGCAGTACACTGCCCGGCACTGCTACTAAATCGATTTATGAACTACTTTTGCCGTTTTCTCAATGCACGCTTCGGGCGAGTTTTTCTGGCGCTGCTCCTGCTCGCTTCCTTCAGTTTTGCCGACGACAATATTCCACGTGCCGCCTGGCGGATTCCGATTGGACAGCCGCCGGCCAATCCCGGCGGCCGTAAGCCGGAGCTCTCGCCGGCCGGCAATATCGACGATGGCTATTGGCAGGGTGCGCCGGTCGGCGGCTTTGGCGCCGGCACCTTCTCCCGCTCCTACCGCGGGCACTTTGAGCGCTGGCATATCAAAGCGGGAATTCACAAATATCAGGATGTGCCCGGAAACCAGTTCGCCGTCTTCGCGCAAGCCGACGGCGCGCAGCCGACCGCGGAGGTCCTCGCCGTCGGCAAGCCGGAGGGCGGGCCGTCAGCCTGGAATTGGTCTTATCCAGCAGGCGCAGGTGAGTATGCTGCGCTCTATCCAAAATCATGGTTCGCTTACAACTCGCCTCACGTTCCGGTGAAGCTCACGCTGGAGCAGTTCTCGCCCGTCCTGCCCGACAACTACAAAGAAAGTAGTTATCCGGTCGCGCTGTACAACTGGTATGCGCAGAATCCGGGCGATAAGCCGGTGACAGTTTCCATCCTTTTCTCGTGGACAAACATGGTGGGGTGGTTTCGCGATGAAACTCCCAATCTCTCAGGCGGACTCAATAACCAGAATAAGAACTTCTTCCACACGGAGCAGATCCGCGGCGGCGATATGCGCGGCATCGTCTTCGATCGCCTGCGCGAGGGCGGCGTCAAAGACGAATGGGACGGGCAATTCGCGATTGCGACGCTGGCCGCACCTGGAATCGAGGTCACCTACAGCACAAATTGGGACCCTTCCGGCGACGGAGCAGAGGTCTGGACTCCGTTTGCCAAAGACGGCCGTCTTCCAAATTGGGAACCAGAGCTGGCCAGTGCCGGAGAGCCAATTGCGGCAGCCATGGCCGTTCGTTTCCAGCTGGCGCCTCACGAGCGCAAGCTCATTCCCATGGCCCTCTCCTGGGACTTTCCCATTGTGGAATTCGGCGGCGGACGCAAGTGGCTGCGTCACTACGCGCAGTTCCTGGACGCGTCAGGGACCAACGCCTGGAAGCTGGCTCGCACCGCGCTCGAAAACAATCAGCAATGGAGCGGCGCAATCGACGCCTGGCAGAAGCCGTACGTTGAGGACGAATCCAAACCATTGTGGTACCGCGGCGAACTGTTTAACGAGCTGTACATCCTCGCCGACGGCGGCACGATGTGGGCCCGCGAGCTGAGTGGGCCAAGCAATCCGCAACATCCCTCGGCCAAGCTGGCCGACAGCTTCAGCTATCTGGAATGCTTCGACTACAAGTACTACGGCACCTCGGACGTTCGCTTTTACGGGTCTTTTCCTCTGGTGAAGTTTTGGCCCGATATCGAAAAGCAGGAGATGCGCGAGTACACCGACACCATTCCCGAGAGCAATCCGCAAAAATATATCTGGGCGTGGAAAGCGCAGCACAATACCTTCGCGCTCATGCCCCGTAAGACACCCGGCTCCGCGCCGCACGATCTCGGTTCACCAAGCGAAGATCCGTTCGTCAACGTAAACCAATACAACTATCAGGATGTATCCAACTGGCGTGATCTGAACAGCAAGTACGTGCTGATGGTGTGGCGTGATTTCGTCTTCACCGGCGCCAACGACAAGGAGTTTTTGCGCTACACCTGGAATGCGGTGAAGATGGCGATGGAGCACCTGCGCCAGTACGACACCAACGGCGACGGCCTTATCGAAAATGGCGGCTTTCCCGACCAGACCTATGACACATGGGTCGCGCGCGGCGAGAGCGCGTACAGCGGCAGCCTGTACCTTGCCGCGCTGCGGGCCACGGCTGAGATCGCGCGCAAGCTCGACGACAGCGCCACTGCCCGCGACTACGACCAGCTCTTCAAACGCGCCCAGGCAGCGTTTATCAAAGACCTCTGGAACGGCTCGTACTTCAATTACGACGTAGGCAGCGACTACAAGCGCGACATCATGGCTGAGCAGCTCGCCGGCCAGTGGTATGCAAATCTCACGGGACTGGGCGATCTCGTACCTTCGACCATGCGTCGGTCTGCGCTGCAGACGGTGTTCGACAACAATGTGATGAAGTTCCAAAATGGGACAATGGGCGCGCTCAACGGTACCGGGCCGCATGGCGAAGCTCTCACCGAAAATGAGCAGGTTGAAGAGGTGTGGACGGGCACGACGTTCGGACTTGCCTCGCACATGCTCACCGAAGGCATGCGCGACCAGGCCTTCAAAACTGCGGAAGGCGTGTACAACGTCGTGTGGAAAGAACGCGGCTATTTCTTCCGCACGCCGGAGGCTTACGATGCGCGCGGTCTCTATCGCGCCAGTATGTATATGCGGCCCGGCGCCATCTGGTCGATGGAAGTGCCGAATGAAAGCCGCGGCACCACCACCGCGAGGCTGGGGCCAAGATAGAGCTAGAAGACTTCATGAGTGGATGAATTGGCGAATTCATGAATGGAGAAGCTTAGTAATTCACGAATTCATAATTTAGAAATTCGTAATCTTCACTCTGCTAGCTATCGCCTATTGCCTATTGCCTATTGCTTATCGCCTATTGCTTATCGCCTATTGCTTATCGCCTATCGCCTCAGCATCTCGACGATCGACAAAATCGTCTTCCAGCCCCGCGTCGTCGCAGGCGCGCCGAAGAGCTTATCGATCTGACCGAGACAGCCGATGGTTTTCATGTTGCGGCGGTAAAAGCCGTAAACAAATTGCTTGCGCACGCCCAG
>JAFAUE010000270.1 GCA_019243475.1 Acidobacteriota bacterium
CGCATGGCTTACTGTACTCGCCGCAGCGAACCAGATTCAGAGCAGGTTATAAGCGTTTATCCGACCGCTTTCTTATCGAATTGCTTCAGTCCGACCATCAACAGCAGGCAATCGAATATTACAAGCGCAACCAGAATTCCCCAGGTAGGGATGTGCGGGAATTGGGGAACAAGGCTGGCGCGGAGCCCTTCGCTGGCGTAGGCGAGTGGATTCAGCAAAACAATCTTTTGCAGAATCGGGAATTTGTCCAGCGCGCTCCAGGGATAATAGGTGCAGCCGAAGAAGATCATCGGCGTAAGCACCATACTGAACATGAGGCCGATATGCTGCTGGTCCATGGAGCAGCCGAGGGCAAGGCCGCCGCAGGCGGAAAATGCGGCGACGAGAAGAACCATGGCGATCAGCAGCGCCGGGCTATTGACATGCAGTTCCAATCCGGGACGCAGTACGAGCGCGCCCACGGGCAACACGACTAATCCCGCTACCACCGCCTGAATCAATCCTGCTAAAACCTTTTCGATCGCTACCCAGGCATTGTCGATCGGCGCCAGCAGACGGTCTTCGATCTCGCGCGTGAACTGGAATTCGGCGATCAGCGGCATGGCCACAGCCCAGATTCCTGTGAAGGTCATCGTGATAGCCATGATTCCGGGCAGCAGCAGGCTCTTGTATGCAGGCGGAAGGTACCCGCTACCAACCATCACGCGTCCGAAAATGAAGACGAACAGCAGCGGCTGCAGGAATGTCTGAAAGAGCAGTTGAAATGCGTTGCGCCGCGCTACATGCACATCGCGCGCCAGGAGTGCCAGAAATGCGGCTCCGTTCATTCGCGCAGACTCCTGCCGGTGTGGTGGAGAAACAGGTTTTCCAGGCTGGGCTCGGAGATGTGCACATCCACCAGTTCCGCCGACGAAGCCGCGGCCGCCGATACTATTTCGGGAATCAGCGCTCCCCCGCGGCTGGCATACACGTCGATTGCGCTGTCGCCGCTGGAACGTACCTCAGTAACTCCGGGCAGCGCACTTAATCTTTGCTGCAATGGCTCGGATTGCTGATTAAAGCGCAGGCGCAGCACGTATCCGCCGGGAATCGACGCCTTCAGCTCGCGCGGAGTGCCTGAGGCAATGATGCGTCCATGATCGATGATCGCCAGCCGCTGGCACAGTGCGTCAGCCTCTTCCATGTTGTGAGTAGTGAGCAGGATGGTGCGCCCCTTCTGGTTGTACTCGCGGATGATTTCCCATAACAGGAGCCGCGTCTGGGGATCAAGTCCCACGCTGGGTTCGTCGAGGAAGAGCACCTGCGGATCGTGCATCATGGCGCGGGCAATCGACATGCGCTGCATCATCCCGCCGGAAAATCCGCGCACCAGCTGGTCGCCGCGGTCAGATAACTTGAAGCGTTCGAGCAGCTCATTGGCGCGCTGCTGCCGCTCGCGCGAGCCGAGTCCGAAATATGCGCCGTGATAAAGCAGGATCTCGCGCGCGGTGAGCGAGAAATCCAGATTCGGCCGCTGCGCCACCACCCCGATCAACCGCTTGGCCGCAGTCTGGTCGCGCCATACATCGTGGCCGGCGATCCACGCTGTACCGCCAGTCGGACGCACGCGCGTAGTGAGAATGCCAACGGTAGTCGATTTGCCGGCGCCGTTGGGACCGAGAAGCCCAAAGATCTCCCCGGCCGTGACATCAAGGTCAATGCCGTTTAAGGCGACAATCTGCGGCTTCGGCTCTTTTCCTTTTTGCGGCCGTCCGGGTGGGCCTGCAGGCCGTCCAGCGCCCATAGGCGGAGCCGAAGTGTACACCTTGCGCAGTTCACGCGTACGAATGGCCGAGTCCATGGGTTGAGTGATTGGAGTATAGGGAGCGAAGCCGAATTCGGCAATCGCCACAGACACTTCCGTTACGCAGGAAACCCAAAGAGCGAACACGAAGGCCACCAAGCTTTCACTGAGTGCACGAAGCGGAGCTCACTGCTCCTGACCCGATCACCGCGTGACTAGCGGAGCTCGCGATTGCTTTCAGTGATACCTCTGTGACCTGTCCCCTGTAACCTGTTCCCTTTCCCGAGGAGTACCATCTTGCGCATGAATCGCCTGCTGCTGTTGTTTGTGA
>JAFAUE010000330.1 GCA_019243475.1 Acidobacteriota bacterium
AACCTTCTTGTTTTCCAGGAGAGCAAAGTACACGTCGGGATGCTCGCGTTCGAGTGCGCGAATCAAATGCAGTTCGGGATGGCGTTGGTCGTCGCGGCGCACGAAGCCGCCGACGAAGCCGATTACGATCGCGTGGTCCGGCCGACTTGAGATTTGCGCAGGGGCAGCTGTCAATGCGTCTTCCGCAAAACCAAAATGAGACATGAACAGAGACGCGCCCAGCGCCAGCGCAGTAAGAGCACGTCTGCGGGACGGTCCGCCGATGCTCGGCCCAGTCCCAGCCAGTATAGACGGCGCCTGTGTGCCGGTTTGCTTCATAGGCAAAGGCGAGATTGCGAGGGAAGGGGGACAGTGTGATACCTCTATTTCGGGAGGAATGCAAGACTATTCTTTCACCGGGAGCGAAAGCAGCCTGCGCGAGATGAAAACTTCTGCGTCCCCTATGCAACTGAGTGAATCTATGGCTCGCGCATCGACTTCATCCAAAACGCCCACGCCCGAAATGGCTCTTCATCCAGCCTCGTCCAGCGTCGCTGCAGCGCTTCGAGACGACCCCTTTTACGGTTCGATCACGGCGGATTTTGCCGGCGACGACGTGGCTCGTCACGAGGCGCTAAAACGTTACTTCGCTTATTCGATCGAAGAAGGCACCCGCATCGGCCGCACGGTGGGATTGCCCGATTCCAAATTGGGAATTGCAGTGTGGATGCTGCCGCAGCGGCCGGACATCCAGCAGCGAGAGGCACGGAACAAACTGGAATTCCTGCGGGGCACTCTCGGACAACACGGAGTTGCGAATTATCAGCGCATGGTTGAATTCATGAAAGCGCACGTGGAAAACATGATTGCGCCGAACGCGTGGTATCTCTCGATCGTGGCGCTTGCGCCAGAGGCGCAGGGCCGAGGGTTAGGCCGCGAGCTGCTGCGTCCCACTCTCGAGGAGGCCGATGCCGCTAACGTCGATTGTTATCTGGAAACTTTCACACCGCGAGCACTGCGCTTCTACGAAGGGCTTGGATTTGTCTGCCGCGCCGAAATTGCCGAGCCAACCGCGCGCGCGAATTACATCATCATGAGCCGCCCATTTCGGGAACGCGCTGAAGCGATCACTCCACTCCCAGTACGAGGGCTCCAAAGGCGGGGATGTCAATCTGATCCAGCTTGACAGTGCCGCTTGTCGGGTAGCTGCTCTTAAGAATCGTGACGTGTGTGGCTTGGCCTTTCGAGCCCCGAGTTTTCAACGACTCCGAAGCGGCGAAGCTGATAGTCCTGTTTCGGGAACTCATGTTGAGCGCTACCAGCACACTGCGTCCGGAGTTCGGCGGCGTTCGTAAGAAGCTGAAGACGTCAGGATCGTCCGGATTCAAGGTTACGTAGTCGCCGGAGACGAGCGCCGGCTCGGTGTGACGCATTTTCAGCAGGGCTTTGTAAAAGTTCAACAGGCTTTCAAACTGTCCGGATTCCACCTGCACATTGATCGTCTTCGCGCTCGGGGGCACGGGCAGCCAGGGTTTCACATTGGGCGCGGTGAAGCCGGCGTTCGGCATCTCGGGAGTCCATTGCATTGGCGTGCGCTCGCCGTCACGGCCTTTTTCCTTGGGCCAACCGGTTCTTCCAATCGGGTCGCGTACATCTTCAATGCGCTTAGGGTCTGTCGTGCGCATGCCGATCTCTTCGCCGTAGTACATCTGCTGGGTGCCGCGCGGCAGAAGCTCGAGCGCTGCCATGAGCTTCGCGATCTGGTCGTTGTGCACGCCGTCGCCATAGCGGTCCCACTGCCGCGGTTGATCGTGATTGCTGAAGAAATATTCCGGCCAGCCGTGCGCAGGATTGTTCTCGACTTCCTCGAACAGCTTGCGGAACTTCGGCGCGGAGAGCTGGTTGACGTCAGCGATCTGGAAGTCCATAGGAAGTTGGACTTCATCGTTGTGGGCGCCATACATCTTGCTGAGATCGGCGATGGTCGGCTCGTCAGCTTCGGAAATCAGCACAGGATGTCCGGGATAGCTGTCCACCAGCTTGCGGAGGTCGCGCAGCACGTCATGAACTTCCGGTAGATCGTCGGTGAACTTGTGCTGAATGTTGCGGTCACCGTAGGCGTTATAGCCGGGCAGATAGGGATCGTCGCGCATCTGCGGATCTTCAAACAGGCGCGAGACAGCGTCCAAACGAAATCCAGCAACGCCTTTATCGAGCCAGAACTTCACGATGTCGAACATCGCCTTGCGCACTTCCGGATTGCGCCAATTCAGGTCGGGCTGCTGCGTATAGAAATAATGGTAGTAGTACTGGCCGGTGGCCGGATCGAGTGTCCAGGCGGAGTGCCCGAACCAGGATTGCCAGTTGTTCGGCGGGCCGCCGTTCTTTCCGTCGCGCCAAATGTACCAGTCCCGTTTTGGGTTTGTGCGCGAGCTGCGCGATTCCTTGAACCAGGGATGCTGATCCGAGGTGTGGTTCAGCACGATGTCCATAATCACGCGGAGGTCATGCGCTTTGGCGGACTTCATCAGCGCATCGAAATCTTCCATGCTGCCGTATTGCGGATCGATCGCGCGATAGTCAGAGATGTCATACCCGAAATCCACCTGCGGCGAGGGGTACATGGGTGTAATCCAGATCGCGTCGATGCCGAGGTCTTTGAGATAGTCGAGCCGCCGCTCGATGCCGCGAATGTCGCCTACTCCATCATTGTTCGAGTCCTGGAAGCTTCGCGGATAGACCTCATAGACCACCGCGTGCTTCCACCACAGGTCTCCGTCTTGAGCAGGCGACTGCTGCGCAAGGACGCCGGCGAGAGAGATGAGACAGAAAAAGGCAGCAGCGAGAGCGGATCGCATGGTTTTAGGTCAAGCCTCGGCACGCCATTTTACGCAAGTTCGTCCCGTTGGCTCGAAAATGAGCGAGAGGACGCGAACCAGTTAACGCTTTTTGCGAATTTTTCACTGATCCCATCAAACAAAGGACTTAGCTTGCGAGTCCCATCCCTATGGGATATCCCATCGAGTCGCTATGGGATATCCCATGGATCCCGATGGGATATCCCATCCGATCCCATAGGGATGTAACGGCGCAGCTCGCGGACCTACTAGCCGATTTCGCGAGGAGAGCGATCCCGCGGCACAGGGCAGTCCCAATTGTGGAATCACACAGCACGTTGCCGTGCTAACACGGGGAGTCGAGCGGTGCAAGAAAAAAAGTTCCGCTTGTCGTTAGCACATGAAATGTCCGGTGGAATTAGCAAGTGAAGTTCCGTTCGAGCGCGAAGGGCGCAATTCATGTAGCCCTCTGGCGTGAGCCGTGGGCCACGATTGGAAATGCGTGCGGAGCCCGGTAGGGCGGAATTCTTGTCTTAGGCCGGTTTGTAAGAAGAATCCGGAATGTCGCCCTCGCGGGCTCATCGTCTTCGCCGTTTTTCCACCAAGGCTTACGCGCATGGCCTACCAGAGTTCCGCGCTTCGCGCTGGCTTATTCAAGCAAAGAGAGTGATGTTTGCCCACGTTCTAACTCAAGTGGCCCGACGGCTGAGATGTCAACGCGTGCGTACGCAGCAGTTAGCGGAATGCCTTCTTTCAGAAGCTGGGCTGGCTCTTGCGGCGTTCCGGTCCGGTGTAAGCGGCAGAACGATTCCGCCGCCGCTCTTCGCCTTCCCGCCGGCTCTCGAGATTGCTGGCCTGGATCTGTTCGAGGGAGTAGGTCGTTCCGCGCCACTGGACTCCGCCGTGAATCAGCGAACTCAGGGCGGAGTTCAAAAGCGCGTAGATGAACAGCAGCGCGGCGACAGGATGTGTGAGGCAGAACCAGGGCGACACTTCGAAAATGGGCGCGACCCTGGCGTAAAGCAAAACGATGCCAAGAACGGCCAGCGCGAATCCCACTTTGGTAATTCCTGGAGCAACGAATATGGCGATCCACGGGAAAACGTGATAAATCAGCGCTGCAACGGCTGCGCCTGCGGCCAATGCCCAACTGAAGCGCATCATGCTGAACAGGTTCTTCTGCAGGTTGCGAACTACGCCGAATGCTCCCTGCGCCCAGCGGACGCTGACCAGATCGTGAGCCATGGCGCAATCGGTGGCCAGACCCTGGTCCTTGGCGGTTTTTCCCAGCATGAGGTCGTCGACCACCTCCATGCGCAGAGCTTTGTACGTGCCGAGCTCCTCATAGCCGCTGCGGCGAATCAGGTTGAACGAGCCCGCGCCGACGAACGCCTTACTACTCCGGTCTTTCACGTTCCACGGACGGACGAGCAGGATCGAGGTAAGAGCAAAAAAGCTCAGCACCATTTTTTCGCCGAAGCCCTTCATGATCATTTTGGGAAAGAGCATGAGGAAATCGCGATGCACGGCTTCGGCATAGGCCAACGCGCGCCGAAGCGCGTCCCGCCGGAAAAAGATGTCGCCGTCGGTGAAGAGAATCCACTCGCTGTTGGTTTGGCTAGCGCCTGACCACATGGCGTGAGTTTTCCCTAGCCACCCCGGCGGGAGTTCCGTGATGTGGATCACGCGCAGCCGCTCGGAAAACTCGCGCTGCAGCCGGTCCATGATCGCTCCTGTGTTGTCGGAAGAGCGATCGTCGATCGCGCAGACGGAAAGCTGCGCATAGTCCTGTGTCACCAGCGAGCGCAGACATTGTTCGATGTTGCTTTCTTCATTCTTTGCGGGTACGACCACGGTTACCGATGGAAGCGGTTCGCGGTCAGGAAGCCTGTCCCATTTTGGGCTGGTTAAGTCTTCCAGTTCTTTCATGCGCACGCCGGCCAGGAGCGAGCGTCGTAGCCAGTCTGCTCCAATCACCAGGCCGGCAGCGAGCCAGACCCAGGGCTTCACGCCGTTGCTCCCGCCGGAGAAGTCGCGGTGGAAACTGGTGGAGCAAATCGAGTACCGATGAACAGGATCACCGCAGAAGCCAGCAGACCTATCAGCGTGACCGAAAAGCCGAGACGCAGACTGCTGCGGTCGGAGATCGCGCCGATGATCCAGGGAGAGGAAGCGTCGCCGAGCAGGTGAATGACGAACAGGTTCACACCAATGGCAGTAGCCCGGATCGGCGCCGCCACGGAATTGACGATCGCCGCGTTCAGCGGCCCGGTGTTCAGGAAGAGGAAGAACTCGGCGACCATCAACGCAACGAAAATCCACGCCGGATTGCCGTAAAACGCGTACAGCGCTCCGGGAATCGCAAGCAGCGCGCTGAATGCCGACAGTGCGTAATAAGCGCCACGCGAGCGCTTCAGCCACAGGTCGCCCAGCCAGCCGCCAACTCCGGTGCCGGCAAATCCCATCAGCACGGTGCTGATTCCGAAATAGTAGTTGGCGCGGGCGAGGGGAATTCCTTTTTCCCGTTCCAGGAACGTCGGCATCCAGGCGGAGATGCCGCCGATGGCGAAGGTCATCATGGCCATGCCGAGCGTTGCAGTCCAGAACGCCGGATTGCGCAGCAAACCTTTAAACGTAGTGCGCTCCACCGTGAGCAGACCTGCTTCCTTGGCGCCGCGGGCAGGCTCTTTTCCGCCAAAGTAGAAGGCGAGCGCCACCAGGAATCCGGGAACGCCACAGACGTAAAAGGGCGAGCGCCATCCGTGGCGCGTGCCTAATGCGCCGCCGATAATGTACCCCAGCGCCGCGCCGACGGGAATTGCCAGGTAGAAGAACGACAGAACGCGGCCTCGGCGCTCTTCGGGAAACAAGTCAGCTATGTAAGCGGGCGCGATCAGGGCAAACGTTGCTTCTCCCACGCCGACGACCGTATGGCGAATCAGCAGAGCGGTGAAGTCGTAAGTAACTGCCGTAAGCAGCGTGGCTCCGCTCCAGATGATGGCTCCGACGGTGATGATGGTCTTACGCGATTTGCGGTCGGCCAGGAATCCGATGGCCGGCGCCGAACACATATAGAAGACAAAGAACGCGGTCGTCAGAAAGCCGAGCGCTTTGTCCGAAGGATGGAACTCAGCCTTCACCAGCGGTTGAACTGCGGGAAGGATGTAGCGGTCGATGTAGTTGAGGAAATTCAGCGCGGTCAGCAGGGCCAGGGCGAGTACCGGCCGCGTCGCCTGTTTCATCGCGCATGCTTTCCGTTGGAGTTTTTTGCTGCCTTCGGCCGCGGCCAGCGCGCTTCCACAGTCGTCCCAATGCCGCCGCGCGGTCGAAAAACACCGCGCACCACAGCCCATTCCGGGTCGGCGGCGCGCGCTACGTCGTCCAGCACGCGATTGACGATGTTCTCCTGAAAGATGCCGAGGTTGCGATAGCAGGTCAGGTATTCCTTCAGCGACTTGAGCTCAAGACAGCGATCGCGCGGCATGTAGCGCAGGGTGAGTACGCCGAAATCAGGCAGTCCGGTTTTGGGACAGACCGAGGTAAATTCCGGAATATCGATCTCGATCTCGTAGGCCGGGAACTGATTTGGCCAGGTCTCGATTTCGGGAAAATCGAAATCAAGTCCTGACTTGGCATGCTCCGGCGTATAGCGTGGGGATTTGGGCATTGGGGGTATTGTAACCAGCTAACCTCTGTACCGTTCCTGGTAGGGAATGGGTGCCTAGCGTTCAGGCGACCAGGATCTAACCGACCCATCAGCTACCGCGGACGGTACTGACACTTCATTGCTGGACGATCTGCTTCGCGGTTGGTTTTACCTGCAGCGCTTCGATGTCTTTGCGGTCCCAACCTCCACCCAGCGCTTTGACCAGGAAAACAGAAGTGATGAGCCTTTGCCCGAGGATTTGCGTTGCGAGTCGTTGGTTGGTGAGCAGAGTCTGCTCGGCGGTGATTACGTCCAGGTAGGTCACGAGCCCGCCGACATAACGGTCATTGGCAATGTTCAGGTATCTCCGCGAATCTTCCACCGCTTTCTGCTGCGCACCGGCAGCATCGGCGAGGGTGGTGAGTCCGGAGAGACCATCTTCCACCTGCTGAAAAGCCGTGAGCACGGTATTGCGGTAGTTGGCTACCGAGCCCTGATATCCCGCTTTGGCGTAGTCCACCTGCGCGTGGATACGTCCGCCGTTGAAGATGGTTTCGGCTGCCGAAACCCCCAAAGACCAGAAGCTGCTGGGAGACTCGAAGAGCTTGCTGATGGCAGCGCTCTCGAGTCCTGCTCCACCGTTGAGAAAAATCGATGGATAGTAAGCGCTCTCGGCAACGCCGATCAACGCGTTCTGCGACGCCATCTGACGCTCAGCTTC
>JAFAUE010000404.1 GCA_019243475.1 Acidobacteriota bacterium
GCAGAACCTGCTGAACCTGTGGAGAGGTCTTGGGCGTCTGAGCAGGAGTAGCGGTCGGCCCGGTTTGCGCGCTTAATAAGGTGGCGCACAGCAGCGTGTCCATGAGCGCCACGCAGTTACGGCGCCAACCCGAGACTCCGAAAGTAAACACAGAACTTCTGATGAGCAGAGCAGTCCAGTGTTTGTCTCAGGTGATTAGCACACAGTCGAGTGGCACAGCCTAGCGTCTCCCGGTGCGACAATCCGGCGACAGCAGCCGGGTGACGCCGATGCTCTCACGAACTTCATAAGGCAAGTTTCCGGTTCGTCAACTGCCTCATTTCTGCTACGATTTCCACAGCTCTAACCGATTCCCGCCATCACTCTGAATGGCGACAAAAATAGGTGCCTGCCGCAATGCGGGTGCAATATCATGGGTTCCTGCGCGAATATCCACAACATATTGGGTAGCTGTATTGACGGCAGCGACCCTCAGACTTAAAGTGGCCACATCGCAACTTGCTGGTTTGGTAGGACAAACCTGCCGAACCGACAGGTGGAACCATTTGAGTAAACATCGTTTGGCCACTGCGGAACCTGCAGGCTCCACGGGTGTTTTCGCCCAGCGCAGTTCTGTCCTCCCACTTTCTTTTCTCCCGCTAAAAGGAGAGCGCAGTGCTTAAGCTCAAAAAACTCCAGATACTCGGCTTTAAGTCTTTTTGCGACCGCACGGAACTCAAATTCCACGGCGAGGGAATTGCGGCCATCGTGGGTCCGAACGGCTGCGGAAAGTCCAATGTTTCGGACGCGATCTCCTGGGTTCTCGGCGAGCAGTCGGCGCGCAGTCTCCGGGGCGCGCGCATGGAAGACGTGATCTTCGCCGGTACCCGTGATCGCAAGCCGACTGGCATGGCCGAGGTCTCGCTCACGCTCATCGATCCCGACATATTCGATGGCGATCCGACCACCGCCCCCGAAATTGATATTCAGGACGAGATGCCCGAAGGCGATTGGGACGAGGCAGCCCTGCGTGCCGCCGCGGTTGACGACGCCCAGCGCGCGGAAGACGAAGCTCGTCCCGGCCAGACAGTAGATGCCGAGGGAAATGTCATCGCCGCGCCGGCAGCCGAACTCGGCGAGAACGGAGCTGAGCCGTCCGGAGTTGAAGAAGCCAACGATCAGACGGAAGCTGCGACGGCTGCGCCCGAGGTGGTTCTGAGAATCCGCCGGCGCAAGTTCAAATCGCAATTCCGAGCGGGCGAAATCGTAGTTACTCGGAGATTGTTCCGCTCTGGCGAAAGCGAATACCTGCTGAACGGCAAGCTCTGCCGTCTGCGCGACATTCAGGACATCTTCATGGGCACCGGACTTGGGCCGGAATCCTACGCGATCATCGAGCAGGGAAGAATCGGACAGATCCTTTCCAGCAAGCCGCACGATCGGCGCGCGATCATCGAAGAGGCCGCTGGCATCACGAAGTTCAAAACCAAGAAGCGGCTGGCGGAATTGCGGCTGGAGCAATCGCGGCAGAATCTTGCGCGCATTAACGACATCTTCGACGAAGTCACGCGCCAAATGAACTCGCTCAAGCGGCAGGCCGCAAAGGCGGAGCGTTATGGCAAGCTGCGCGATGAGATGCGCGAAAAACTTCGCATCGTCCTCGCCAGCAAACTCTCGCAGATGGAGAGTGAAAGCGCCGCGCTCGACATCCAGATTCAAGGGCTCACGGCCGAGATCGGCGAACAAAGCGCCGGTCTCCAGGGCATGGAGTCGGCACACACTACCGCGGCCGATCGTGGATATGCGATCGACGGCGAATTGCGAAGTCTTCGCCAGCGCTTGAGTGAAATTGAACTTGAAGCCGGCCGCGCGCAGTCGCGGCAGAGCAACAACAGCGAACGCTGCGCCGAACTTGTTGCCCGCAGCGCCTCTGACTCTGCTGAACTCGAGCGTGTGCGCACTCGCCTGGCTGAGCTCTCCACAGAAGAGAGCAACAACCGGACGATCCTTGAGTCCGCCGCTGCGGACGTTGAACTCGCCGAACAGC
>JAFAUE010000425.1 GCA_019243475.1 Acidobacteriota bacterium
ACCACCACGACCGGCATGCTGGAATGGTCTTTGGCGGCCTGGACGACGGCGCGGCCGTTGGCGTCGCCGAGTCGCCAGTCCGTGACTACAGCGTCGTAGGCATTGTGGCGCAGCTTATCGATTGCATCGCGCGCGGAGGTGCACGCTGTCACCGAGTGTCCGGCCGATTCCAGGATGGCGCACTTCAAGGTTACGACGTGGGGCTCATCATCCACGCATAGGATGTTTGCCATTTCGTCCTTCTAAAAGCGATTTGGCGAGCGTCTGCAGCGGCACAAAGCGCCGACGCTGCTATTCTCAACTTAGCCTGTGGAATGTGTCAATTAGACCCGGTTTTTGGCGGAAATCCGGGCAATGTTCTTCCGTTTTCGGCGCACGCCCCACACTGTGACATAATCCGCAAACAGTAGAGGACCCATGGCTACCCCCAGCGGCTTAACCGAGCAACTCAAATTCATTCAGTTCGACGTGGCCGACGCGATCGCCCACATCACTCTCAATCACGCGCCCTACAACGTGCTCACCGTTCCCATGATGACGGAGATGGCGCAGAGCATTGAGAGCCTGAACGGACGGCCGGACATCAAGGCCATCGTGGTCAATTCGTCGCAGAAGACGTTCTCCGCGGGAATTTCGCTGGAAGACTCGCGTCCCGATCGTGTGTTTCAGACCCTGGAGGCGTTCAACCGCGTCTTTTGGGCGATTCGCGAGATTTCGAAGCCGCTGGTAATGGTCGTGAACGGCGCCGCGATCGGCGCCGGCTCTGAGCTCGTGGCTTTCGGCGACATGGTCATCGCTACGCCGAACGCGAAGTTCGCGCAGCCGGAAGTGAAGCTCGGCGTCTTCCCGCCCTTCGCCGCCGTGATGCTTCCGCAGATGATTGGGCCAAAGAAAACCTACGAACTCATTCTCACCGGCGAAGCTCTCGGCGCTGAAGAGGCCCTGCGCCTCGGATTCGTGAACCGCGTTGTTCCCGAATCGGAACTTGAAAAAACCGTAAGCGCCGTGCTGGCTAAAATCAGCGAATTCAGCGGCCCTGTGCTCGAGGTCACAAAGAAAGTGATCGGCAGCTCCATCGGCCTCCCGCTCGACGAGGCGATGAAGAAATCTCAAAACATCTATCTAAACGAACTGATGAACCTGCAAGACGTGCAGGAAGGCCTCCGCGCTGTGCTGGAAAAGCGCAAACCCGTCTGGAAGAACAAGTAGGAAACCGTTGTCATTCCGAGGAATCCCTACGCAGCCACACCCCTAAGCCGCCAATGCTTCCGCCACAGCCACGTCCTGCGACTCTTCCGTGAGCAGCGGTTTCCCTGAACGCAGCACGTGTTCCAGCCACGCTCCTGCAGCCTGTGACGTGATCACTGCCAGCAGGATCAGCGTCGTGTAAAACGCCGCATTGATGATTCCCGCTTCGAAAGCCACGCTGGCCAGGACGATCCCGGGACCGCCGCGAGCGTTGGTGGCCACCGCGAGGTTCATACAACTGGGAATTGAGAAGCCTGCCAGCTTCGCGCCGGCGAGTACCGACAGCAGTTTGATCGCGCATGCGGCAACCAGGAACAGAGTGACCATCCGCAGGTCGAAGGTCTTTCCCAAATCGAGCTTGTATCCCACAAGGGCAAAGTAAACCGGGACAAAACATCCGAAGGCGACGCCTTTGACTTCGCCGAGCGACTGGCGAGCCGCCAGCGACTCATGGGGCACGGCAAAGCCGGCCAGGAAAGCCGCCAGCACGAGGCTTACATTCATCGCCGCAGCCAAGCCCACATAGGCGAACAGCAGGATAATCAGGTACGCGGTCATCGAGTGGCGCGCAAACACGTTCCACTTTGCGGCGTGCAGCCGACGTGCCAATCTGGGAAACAGAACCAGGCCGGCAACAAAGTAAAGCAATGTGAGCGCGATGCGTTGCGCGATCACATGAGTAGGCAGGGCTTTGGATTCTGCTAGGGCGGTGGCAACTGCCAGCACGGCCCACAGCACCACGTCTTCCATCACGGCGACACCCAGGATCAGCTTGGCGAAACGCGTGTGCAGAATGCGCAGATCGTGGAAGATGCGCGAGATCACCGGGATCGAAGTCACTGCGGTTCCGATTCCGATCACCAAAATCAGGGCCGTCCGGTTTTGCGCGCTTCCCAGCAGCCCGGTCAGCTTGAAGCGCATGCTCAACAGCAGGGCGATGATGAACGGCAGTCCGGTGCCGACAATGCCGATCCACGCCACCGGCTTCCGTTCTTCACGATGAAAGAGCCCCTGCGTCTCTGCTCCAGAGAGGAACATCAGCATCAGCAGGCCGATCCAGTACAGGACGTCGAGGGCAGGTTTCGTCAACGCAGCCTGCGTTCCGGCTGAAAGATTGAGGAGCGATGGTCCCACCAGTAAGCCGCCCAGTATCTCGCCGATCACCCGCGGCTGGCGCAGGCGCGAGAACAGGCTGCCGAATAGATGGGCCGAAGCGAGGATTACCAGGATGAAAAGGATGAGTTGACCGACTGAATGTTCCGACATAGGGCCCTGAGCAGGCTGAATTCCTGCGCAATAGATTCAGATGGCATCCAGAGCTGCCGCGCTGCCTTGCAATCCGGCGAGATTTGCCGCCGCTCGAAATTCAAACCGGCGGGTTCCTGGGAACTTTTTTCGTGGCGCTGCGTTCCATAGTGGTCGGCAGAGGCCGATTATCGGCTGCGCTCGCCTAACCAACGACCTTCCCACACGTCCATAGCAATCGAGGTCGATATGCAAACCCTGCTGCAGGATGTCCGCTACGCGGCGCGCCAACTGGCACACGCTCCCAGTTTCGCCATTGTCGCCATCGTGTCGCTGGCCCTCGGCATCGGTGCGACGACGGCGATCTTCAGCGTCATTCACGGCATCCTGATCGATCCTTACCCGTACAAGGACAACGCGCGAATGGTTCATCCCGTGCTCTACAACGAGCGCGGCATGGTGGACTTCCTTTCCGTTACCGGTCCGCAACTGGAAGAGATTCGTCACGCGCGCAGCGTGGACGAGAGCTTCGCTTACCGCAATGACCCGCAGACATTGACCAGCGGGGCGTTTCCCATTTCGGTTCTCGCAGGCATCTACACGCCTAACAGCTTTGAGTACTTTGGAGTGCCGCCGCTGCTCGGCCGGGAGTTCACTCCGGCGGACGCTCCCAATGGCACTCCGCAGCCGGTTGCGGTGCTCAGTTTCCTGTTTTGGAAACGACAATTTGCCGGCCAGCCCGACATCGTGGGCAAAACCATCGAGCTGAATCACAAGCAGTACGCGGTGATTGGTGTGCTGACGCCGCGCTTCACCTGGGGCGACAACGACGTGTACGAGATCGGCGTGCCCGACGCCGACCCGCAGATACACTGGCAGGTCTTCTTCAAAATCAAGCCTGGCGTGTCGCGCGCGGCCATGAATGCCGAGCTGCAACCGATCGTGAACGAGGCTGCGCAGGATCCCAATCGCGCTTACCTCAAGGGAGCGCGGATCAACGTAAAAGGATTGAACGAGTGGCTGGTCGGCCAGTTCCAGGGCACGCTGCTGCTGCTGTTCGGAGCCGTCGGATTGCTGCTGGCGGTCGCGTGCGCCAACGTTTCGATCCTGCTGCTCGCCCGCGGAAGTGCGCGCCGCCACGAGTTCGCCGTGCGACGCTCGCTGGGCGCCGCTCGCAACCGCATCGTGCGCCAGCTGCTGACGGAGTCGCTGATGCTTTCCCTTATTGGAACCGGCATCGGCGTGCTCCTTGCCTTCGGCGGCATCCGGCTGATCTCCGCATTTCTGCCCGAAGGCGCGTTTCCGCACGAAGCGGCCATCACGATCAACGCTCCGGTGCTTTTCTTCTCGGTGGCCATATCGCTGCTGGTGGGAATTTTGTTTGGCATGGCGCCTGCCTGGCAGCTTTCACGCCCGCAGCTCGGAGCTGCGCTGCAGGGCAGCGCAAACCGCACCAGCACTACGCGCCAGGGGCGCTTTACCCGCCGCGCGCTGGTCGCGTCGCAGATCACGGTTACACTGCTGCTTCTGGCCGGAGCGGGCGCAGCGATGCGTACCTTTTTGGGAATTATCCATCAGCCGCTGGGATTCAATCCCGAGCATCTGCTCACCTTCGATCTCTCATTGCCCAAAGGCGCACATCCTGCCTGGCAGGACCGCGTGAATGCCTTCGACGCCGCACGCCAGGCGGTCGAACATACGCCGGGAGTCCTGAGCGCCGGAATGACGCAAGCATGGTTCCCGCCGTTTGGGCAGTACATGGTGGACACAGAAATTCTGGGAAAGACAGAGGCGCAGAAGACCCGCGTTGCTCTGGTTCATCCCAAAGCATTTGCCACACTGCAGGTACCGCTGCTCTCCGGCAGACTGTTCACCGACAGCGAGACGCTCGGCGCCGCTCACGTGGCAGTCGTCAATCGCGAATTTGTCCGGCGCTTTTTCCCGAATCAGGACGCCATCGGACACAGCGTGCGCAGCACGGGACTCAAGGTTACGCTTCCTGACTTCGTCTCCGCCGGCGGCTCGACGGATTGGTTTCAGATTGTCGGAGTGGTCGGAGACGTTCGCAACAATGGACTGCACGATCCCGCCGAGCCGGCGTTTTTCGTGCCGGTAACGTTTGTGATGTCCAACGATATGAGTTTCTGGGCGCGCACGGCGGGCGATCCGGAAGCGGTAGTGAACGCACTACGGACCAACCTGCGCCAGCTCTCTCCGAATATCCTGGTCATTCAGCCTCACGCTGTGGAGTATTTCCTCACAACACGCGGCTGGGGCAAGGAACGCTTCATCACCCTCTTGTTCGCTGCGTTCTCGGTGCTGGCTCTGCTGCTGGCTGCTGCCGGACTCTATAGCGTGACTTCCTACGGCGTTTCGCTGCGCACGCGCGAGTTCGCCGTGCGCCTCGCCCTGGGAGCCAATCGCGAGCACCTGCTCGGTCTCGCTTTGACGTCCGAGGCGATTGCGGTCTCCGTTGGGCTGGTGGTTGGCCTGGGCTTGAGTGTGGCTCTTGGAAATGTTCTGCGTACCTGGGCCGGAGGCAGCTCCCGCGATCCTCTGGTGCTGGGCTCAGTGTGTCTGCTGCTGGCAGTCGTGGCTGTGCTCGCCGCCATTCTACCGGCAAAACGGGCCGCCGCTCTTGAACCTATGCAGGCGCTTCGCGCAGAATAGCAGCCAAGATCGACGAGGCGCTCGCCGCGACGATTCCCAAAATGGTACTACGAACCGGGCCGGCTCAGATGCACGCAGCTACGAGCGCTTGCCCTGGACGGCGTTAAGACAGCGCGAATAGAGCTCCAGCAGATGTGTGGCCTGGTCTTCGGGTTTGATGGAGGAAGTGCCGGTAAATCCGGGAGTAGCGCTGGTGCCGCGTCCATACTGCGTGGTGGCGGCAATGAATTTCATCATGTCGAGCGCGATATCTTCGTTACGGCGGGCGCCGACGAGAGTGGTAGCCGTTCCTTCCATGAGAACATCTCTCCTCAAAAAAGCTTGACCGATTCGATGCTAACACGCTGATTGCGGCAGAAGGCCGCGTACACTCAGAGTGCTGCTCCGTTCCCAGGCGATGCACAAGGCGCTGCTCATCTACAACCCCTTCTCAGGATTTCGGCGGCGACATCGCGTCGAGCAAGTCGAAGCTGCCGCTGAGGAGCTTCGCCGCGCCGGAGTCGAAGCGAAAGTGCTTCCCTCGCGCGGACCGTCGAAGGCCGGAGCTCAGGCGCGAGAAGCGATCGATGCCGGCTTCGATACCATCTTTGCCTGCGGCGGAGACGGAACCATCCACGACGTGCTCCAGGGAATGGTCGGACAAACTCAGACGGCGCTCGGTATAGTGCCGCTCGGCACGGCAAATGCGCTGGCGGCAGATTTGCAGATTCCACGCAATCCCATTTTGGCAATTCAACGCCAGCTTCAGTATCAGCCGAAGACAATTGCCGCCGGCGTAATCGAGCATTGCCAGCAGGAACATCCCAAGCACCGCCGCTACTTTACCGTGATGGCCGGAGTTGGACCCGACGCGCTGCTGGTTTATTCGCTGTCCGCAGAAGCGAAAGCGCGGTGGGGCGTGGCCGCGTATGTGCTGAACGCTCTCTGGGAATACCTGAGATACCGCCACGCGCCATACGAGATGACGATCACCCACGGCGACGGAACGAATGAAACATTCTGCACGGCGCAGGTGATGGCGGTGCGCATTCACAACTTTGGCGGACCACTGAAGAAGTTTGCACGCGGCGCTCATCTCGACCGCAGCGATCTGCGGGTTGTCGTCTTCCGCGGCGGCGTGCGCTTTTCTTATCCAGCGTACCTGTTGTCCGCCTTATTCGGATTGCGGGTCAACATTCCCGGAGTGGAACTGCGTGACGCCAAAGAAATTCTTTGCCGTCCCATCGCGGGGCAAGAGGACCGCAGGATCTACTGCGAGGCCGATGGCGAAGTGCTATGGCGCCTGCCCACGCGCCTTTCCATCCTGCCGGGGGCCTTCTCCTTGTTGATGCCGGAGTAGAGCGGAGAACGCACTCGAAGGGCGTGAAGCGATTCGTGGGTTCTGCCCCTTAGGGCCCGGGTCCAGAGTTGCCTCTCGCCCTAAAAAAAACCTGTAACTCTGACGTTTACTCCTGTAGCAACACCCGACAGAGTGGAACCATCTTAGGAGTTGAGGACTTCAAAAGGGAGGGCGGACGATGCTCTGGACAATCTTTGCCATTCTGTTGATTCTGTGGCTGCTGGGATTCAGCTTCCACGTCGCAGGCGGCTTGATCCATTTGCTGTTAGTAGCCGCCGTGATCGTGTTGCTTGTGAACCTGATCACTGGCCGGCGAACTGTGGTCTAGCTGCAAATTGCAGTTCCAAAAGAAAGAGGCTGCTTCGGCAGCCTCTTCTTGTTTGCTGCGGAAGCAGCGCGCGTGATTGTTCCACGTGGAACAATCGGGAGCTGTGCAGCAGCAGCGCACTGAGCACATTGTTCCACGTGGAACAATTTTCAGCCGGTCAGAACCGTTCGCGATAGCGAATGGGTTAGGCAGCAACGCCGGTTAAGTATCTTGCGGACCTCACCCGAGCGCTACCGCGCCCGGTTCCGAATTGTTCCACGTGGAACAATTTTCAGCCGGTCAGAACCGTTCGCGATAGCGAATGGGTTCGGCAAAAACGTCGGCTAAGTATGTTGCAAACCTCACCCGAGCGCTACCGCGCCCGGTTCCGAATTGTTCCACGTGGAACAATTTTCAGCCGGTCAGAACCGTTCGCAGTAGCGAATGGGTGAGGCGGCAACGCCGGCTAAGTATGTTGCAGACCTCACCCGAGCGCTACCGCGCCCGGTTCCGAATTGTTCCACGTGGAACAATTCCAAGTGCGCAAATCGGGTTTTGGCGTGGCGTCGAAAATCCATCCGAGCGCCTGTGCAAGTTACCCTCAGCTTCTGAAAACTATTCAGGAACGGCCCCATTCCCTCTGCTACCGCCAGCGTAATCGGCTGTCAAGACAATAGCCACGTACCCGCAAACAGTCTCCGCTGCGACCAAATCTGCCTTGCTACAATCTAATGTTTGTCTTTCTGACGCCATTCCCAACAATTTAGGACGGAGTCACCCTTGCCTGACACCATTTACGACGTAGCCATCATTGGCTCCGGACCGGGCGGCTACACGGCCGCCATCCGCGCCGGAGAGTACGGTCTGAAGGTCGCCCTCATCGAAAAGGATCCCAAACTGGGCGGCACATGCCTGCACGTGGGCTGCATTCCTACCAAGAGCCTGTTGTTCGACGCAGAAATCTACGACCACTTCAAGGCGGCCAAGGAACACGGGATCGAGAACGTCGAGGGCATGAAGGTGAACTGGGGCACGATCCAGGACCGCAAAAACAAGATCGTCGCCAAGCATGCCAAGGGACTCGAGTTCCTCATGCGCAAGAACAAGGTCACAACAGTCGCAGGCTTTGGCCGTCTCACCGGCCCGGTCAAGAATGGCCTGCTCGACGTAGAAGTCACAGGCGGCGATGGGAAGAAGGGCAAACTGCAGGCCAAGAACGTAATCGTGGCGACCGGATCGCAGGCGCGCATGCTTCCCGGATTGAAACCGGATTCGACGATCGTCACCAACATCGAAATTCTCTCGCTCAACAACATTCCCAAATCGATCGTCGTGATCGGCTCGGGCGCCGTGGGCGTGGAGTTCGCCTCGGTCTATAAGTCGTATGGCTCCGAGGTAACCATCATCGAAGCTCTGCCCCGGCTGGTGCCAGTGGAGGACGAAGAGATCAGCAAGGAACTGCTGCGGGTTTACAAAAAGCGCGGCATCAATTCCCATCTTGGAGCTAAGGTTGACAAGGTCGAGAAGACAAAAAACGGCGCAACGGTGAGCTTCACCACCAGTGACGGCAAAGCTCAGCAGCTCGAGGCGGAGAAGGTGCTGATCGCGATCGGCCGCGCGCCTCAGACCGACGACGTAGGGCTGGACAAAACGAAGATCAAAGCCGAGCGTGGTTTTATCCAAACGAACGAATGGATGCAGACAGCCGAGCCCTGCATTTACGCCATCGGCGATATCGTTTTGGGAATGCCGCAGCTGGCCCATGTGGCGGCCATGCAGGGGATGGTCGCGGTCGCGAAGATCGCGGGCAAGTACGCGCGTCCGGTCAAGCGCAATCTGATTCCCGGGTGTACCTACTGCGAGCCGCAGATCGGCAGCGTCGGGCTGACCGAAGCTCAGGCGCGGGAGAAAGGCTACAAGGTCAAAGTCGGGAAGTTTCCATTCACCGCCAACTCGAAGGCCAGCATCATCAGCAGTCATGACGGCTTTATCAAAGTTGTCTCCGAAGAGCAGTACGGCGAGATTCTGGGCGTGCACATCATCGGACCGTCAGCCACGGAGCTGATTTCCGAAGCCGTGACGGCAATGCAGCTTGAGGCAACG
>JAFAUE010000034.1 GCA_019243475.1 Acidobacteriota bacterium
GGAACCAGCCAGCCCACAATCGGCGCGATGATCGCCATGGAGTTCTGCTCATGCGGGAGAACCGCGGCATCGGCTTTGGATTTCGCCATATCAGGTACATCAATTCTACAGAAACAAAGGTGAACACGAAGGGCACGACGCAAGTCAAGAAGCCACGGAGTCAGCCTCGCGACGACTCTGCTGTCCTTCGTGACTTCCTGAGTTCCTAGTCCTTCGTGTTCGCCTTCGCTTTGGTCTTCAATACTTCGCCAGGAGCTCCTTCCATCTGGCCCAGGCGTCGTCGCGGGCTTTCTTGTTGGCCTCGTTGGAGTCGGGAGCTTCGCCGGCGCGCATGAAGCCGTGCCCGGCGCCATCATATGTGACGGGATCGTACGTCTTGCCTGCGGCGGCCATGTCGGTCTTGGCTTGCGGGATGGTGGCGTCGATGCGCGCATCATTGCCGGCATAGAAGCCGTAAACCGGAGCGGCAATGCGCTTCATCGCGTCTTTGTCTGGAGGAGGTCCATAGAAGACGAATGCTGCTTTCAAGTCTTTGCGGTTGGTAGCGAAGCGGAAGCTCTGTCCCCCGCCCCAGCAGTAGCCGGTGACGAACAGCTTGCCGTTCGCCGCAGGCAGTTTCAGGCCGTAGTCGGCAACCGCATTCAGGTCTGCGGTGATCTGGTCGGGATTGAGGTCGCGGATGGCTTCTGTGACGCCGTTCTGATCGGCAAAAGAGTTAGTGCGTCCGCCGTTCGGACCCATGCCGGAAAGGAGGTCCGGAGCTACGGCGATGTACCCGGCTTCGGCGAGCTCGTCAGCAAGCTCCTGCACCCAGTCTGACATGCCGAAGATCTCGTGGATCACCAGGACCACGGGACGTTTGTCCTTCGATTCTGGATACACGACGAAGGTTTGCACTGACCGGTTGTCGTGCTTCACAGTCACCCATTCCCGATGGCGCGGGGACTTTTCCACCTTGGACTTCGCCCAGTCCTGCGCGTTCAGCGTTGTTGTGAGCACCAATGTTGCGACCAGAAGAAAAATGCGTCTCATATGTGCCTCGTGGAGGGAAAAAGATTGGCAGCTACGGCGAAAACTATACGCCAGTGGGACTAACCGCCGCACGACAACGCGCAACGAAGTGGCTTAGAATCCATCGAACGTTTATGCCTCGGCTGTCATCCGCAGACCGCAAGCTGCAGGTCCTTGACGTCGCTGCCGAGCTGTTTGCGCGTCACGGATTCGATGGCGTCACCACGCGCCAGATCGCCGATGCGGCGGGAATTACCGAAGCCATTGTCTTCCGCCATTTCGCCACCAAGGACGACCTTTATTGGGAGGTCCTGAGCGCGAAGAGCGCTCCCGACGAGGTCAAGAAACGTCTCGAAGAGCGGCTGCGCTCTGACGCAGAACCGTTTGAAATCTTTACCGAAATAGCCCGCCACGTTCTCGACCGGAACCTGAGCGATCCGGCCAAGAGTCGGCTGCTGCTGTTCAGCGGACTCGAGAACCACCGGCTCTCACAGCGCTTCTTTAAGACTTATATGAGCGAGTGGTACGAGCTGCTCGCCGGCTATATCAGGAAGCAAATCGCCGCCGGCAAGTTCCGTGAAGTCGATCCGGTGCTGGCGGCGCGGGGCTTCATCGGCATGGTCTTCCATCATTACCTGGTGCAGGAGGTCTTCGGCGGTGCGCACTATCAGAGCTACGATCTGGACGATGTCGCGCGGACGATGGCCGGTCTCTGGCTGAGCGGGATCGCGGCCGAAACGCTTGAAGCCGTGGGCGTCGCAGGGACTGGTTCTACCAGTAACGTCAGGCGATAGAAATTCCCTGCTGAATTCCCTATGTCTTCAGCAGATGCGCAGAGTTCCCGCAGCAAGTGCATGAAACGGCGAGGATTGTCAGCGATTTTTCGCAGATTGCGATAATTCCCTGCTTATTCCCTGCGTCAACGCGACATGCCCAGTGTTCATGCGGGTTTGACTGAATCTAAATTAAAAATTCCCTGAGAAATTCCCTGCAGCAGGGAATTTGGATGGAAATAGCTTCGGCGCAGGAACCTCCTTTTTAGGTGGCCTTCTTAGGCTCCTTAGGCCGCATTCCGATGATTGAGCTCGTGCTCGTCGACGTCCTTGCCGTGGATGGAGACGATGGGCTTGCGATGATGGTCCATGTGGCCGCTTTCGCCGACGACCGAGGTGTCCAGCGGCATAGTCGCAGCAATAATGTGGTCTTCTTCGATGGGCTCGGCGCGGAGCGTCGTGTCCTCGTCCGGGTCTGAGCTGTGCGCCATCATGGCCAGGAGGTTCCCGTGAGTAGGATTCTCAGTCTGCAGCGGTGTAGGCTCGTCCGGTTCAAATGGCACGAGCTGGCGCTGGCCGGAGAAGCGTACCATAAGGTCTCCTCTCTGGCTTAGATGGAAACGGCAGGATATTGGAAACTGCTGCTTTTTGAACGAACCTGGGAGTTAACGGCCAGCATCTTTCCGGCGCTTAGGTTACATCCAAGAAAGCAGAGGCAGCTCTGCTTTGGCGGAGACTATGGTCGCGTTCAGACATTTGCGAGCGGGAACCTGGGCGGCGCTGGTGTCCTTGCTGCTCGTTTGCCTTCCTTGTGCGCCGCAATCGGACCGGTCGATCCAGCTCGCCTCCGCCGGAAGCTGGCATCTCCACTCACGCGTGCCGCTCGGCGGGGAAAACCTCATACTCGAGCCGTCCCACCGCTCAGTGCAGATCATGGCGACAGCAGAATCCCCGGCATTCGCGGGCTGGACCTTGGAGATGCGCAATAAAGCGCCGATCTTGGTCGACAGCGCCGGCAATCCGGTGAAGTCCCTGCCGAAGATCGTAACCTTCCGCGTCACAGCAACCACTCGTGACAAAATGCTGGATACCGATTCCATTCCATTCGACTCCCAGGCGAACATCAACGATTTCCTGCTGCAGATGCACTTCACGCTGCAGGTTTTTCGTGGAATCGATATGCGCACGGTGACTCCCGAACGCCAGTGGATGATCGGCATTCCCGCAAACGAACCCGCCGACGAACGAATTTATCGCGTGCGGTTCCATCTTGACGACGTGCGTCCGGAAGACAGGATTGTTTTGCTGGTAACCGATCCTTCGGGTAAACGAATCACCAAATTCCACCTCGAATTTTTGTGACACCCGCTGCAGATACGCAGTCGGATCTGCCCATCGATCCGACAATCCAGCCGGCATCAGCCCTCGGTCCTGAAATTCTGAACATCACTGCGCATCGTCCCTGGCCATTGCCGTCGCTGCCATGGGTGATGATCCAGCACTGGCATGATCTGTTGTTCGCACACTGGGCGCTGCCGGCTGAGCAGCTTCGTTCTCTGGTTCCTCCAGAATTGGAGCTCGATATATTCGACGCTAAGGCCTGGCTCGGAATCATCCCGTTTTGGATGAGCAATGTTCGGCTCCGCGGCGTGCCCCAAATCCCAACTGCCGGAACGTTTCCGGAACTGAACGTCAGGACCTACGTGCGCGCGCCGCAGACGCGAGATAAACCAGGCGTTTACTTTTTCAGCCTCGATGCGGGAAGTTTTCTCGCCGTGATTGGCGCGAGGGCAGGAGCCGGGCTTCCGTATTTCTGGTCGAACATGCGCATCGAGGGCGCAGCGGATAGATTTCACTATCGAAGCCGCCGCCGGTCAGCGAGAAATCCCGCCGAGTTCGCTGCGGAGTATCGTCCAGTGGGATCCATCGCATCGAGTAAGTCCGACCTCGAAAGATTCGTCACCGAACGCTATTGTCTGTACACGGTTCGGCGAAAGAGGGTGCATCGAATCCAGATTCATCATCTGCCCTGGCCGCTGCAACCTGCCGACGCTGCTTTCGCGGGTAATTCCATGGCGCAGACTTTGGGTATTCGGCTCCCCGAGGAGAAGCCGCTGCTCCACTTCGCAAAATTTCTTGAGGTTTATATATTTCCACCCGAAGAGATCGGATGAGTCCCGCGCCTAACGCTTTGCCGAAAGAATTCCGAGAACTTCCTTCAGCCCCTGTTTGAGGTCGCGCAATTCGGAGTGATTTGCCGCAGGGGCGATGAACGGCAACGCACTTTGTCCGCGATCCCGTCTGCCTTCGGTCTTCAGTAACTGTCGCGCTCCACTGATGGTGTAGCCCTGTTCGTACAGAAGCTTCTTCACGCGCAAGATATTTTCCACGTCTTTGCGACGATACACGCGCTGTCCCGTGTTGCTTTTGGAAGGTTTGAGTTGTGGGAACTCGGTCTCCCAGAAGCGCAGAACGTAAGCGGGCAGCGAGCAGAGATTGGAAACTTCTCCAATGCGGAAGAACAGCTTGTCGGGGACGACAATCTCGTCCGCTGGTTTTTGCTTAGCTCGTACCGCTGCTGCACGTTTCGCGCCCACGAGCGGCATAGTATGTCGGCAGAAGGGCAAAATCAATAAGCTTCGACGCCTTCGGCTTGCCGCATAAATGAAAAAGGCCTTCGACTGGCGAAGGCCGCAAATCAGTTTGCCGAACGACGACTATTTCTTCTTCGCCGCTTTCTTCTTTGTGGCCTTCTTTTTCATTGGCATGGTTGTGTTCCTCCTATTGGAACGTACTCCCTTGAAATGCGGGCAGCCGTAATGGCTACTCCGCTTATTGCGTGGCCCGACTTACTACCACCAGATATTGGGCTGAGTCTCTGCTGATGTCAAGAAATATTCATGATCAGCACGCTTCTATAATCGCGATTCACTGATGGCAGATCCGGTTGAGCTGGAAATTTTTCGCGAGATCTTTCATTCCATCGCCGAAGAGATGGGCGCGTCGCTTCGCCGCAGCGCCTTTTCACCAAACATTCGCGAGCGGCGGGACTATTCCTGCGCGGTGTTCGACAGTGAGGCGCAAGTGATCGCCATGGGCGACCACATGCCGGTGCATCTTGGCTCGATGCCGATGTCAGTGCGCGCGGCGATCGAACGGCTGTCTTTGGCTGACGGCGATGTCGCGATGGTCAACGACCCATTCGCCGGCGGAACGCATCTGCCCGACATTACGCTGGTTGCGCCGGTATTCATCGAGAAGCATCGCTCAAAGAAAAACTCTCCTGACTTTTACGTGGCTTCTCGCGCGCATCACGCAGACGTGGGCGGCGCGGCCGCCGGTTCGATGGGTCTCTCACGCGAGATCTATCAGGAAGGACTCCGCATTCCGCCGGTGCTGCTGGTGCGCGGCGGCGAGCTCCAACGCGACGTGATGCAGATGGTTCTCGCGAATGTTCGCACTCCCGGTGAGCGGGAAGGAGATCTGGGCGCGCAGATCGCGGCCTGCAATACCGGCGCAAGAAGGCTTGCGGAAATTTGCGAGCGGTATACCACTCAACGCGTTCATCGTGCGACAGCCGAATTGCAGACCTATGCCGAGCAGATGACACGCTCCCTCTTGCGCAGCATTCCTCCTGGCAAGTATGAAGCCGAAGATTTCCTCGACAACGACGGCATTGTGGAGAAGCCAGTGCGTGTCGCGGTGCGAGTAACGGTCCAGCGGCCCGGCGGAAGAAGCTCTCAACCGATGGTCACGATCGATTTCACCGGCAGCAATCCGCAGGTGGAAGGGAGCGTCAATGCCGTGGAAGCGATCACGTATTCGGCTTGCTTCTACGTCTTTCGCTGTCTGTTGGCTGAGGATGTTCCCGCCGCCGCAGGAATCATGCGGCCCATCCGGGTGATTGCTCCCGAAGGCACAGTAGTGAACGCTCGTCCTCCAGCGGCAGTTGCCGGTGGAAATGTCGAGATGTCCCAGCGCATCGTGGACACGCTGCTGCGAGCGTTGTCGCAAGCTTTGCCGGAGCGCATTCCCGCGGCATCCTCAGGCACGATGAACAATCTCACTATCGGCGGAATGTTTCCCGCAGATCACGCGCGTGCAGGCGAGCCGTTTGCTTATTACGAGACCATTGCAGGCGGCATGGGAGCGCGTCCGCAGCTCGATGGCATCTCCGGCGTCCACACGCACATGACCAACTCTCTGAATACTCCGGCTGAGGCTTTGGAGTACGCATATCCGTTCCGCGTAACGCGGTATTCTCTGCGTCCGAGCAGCGGCGGCGCGGGCCAGCATCGCGGTGGAGACGGCATCGTGCGCGAGCTCGAGTTGCTCTGCGATGCGGATGTGACGCTTCTCGCCGAACGTCGGCTGCGTGGACCGTATGGCCTGCATGGCGGAACAGACGGAGCTCCCGGCCGCAATATGGCCATTCGCAAAGGCGGAGTCGAGACGGAGATTCCCAGTAAGGGAAGCGTGCGGCTAAAGCGAGGAGACCGCATACGGATTGAATCGCCGGGAGGAGGCGGTTGGGGGAGAGTAGGGGACAGGAAACAGAGGGCAGGAAAGACGTAGATCATCATCTTCGATAGCTTCATGACCACCATTCGTTCCATTCGCGTCTTCTCAGCGGCTAAGGTGAATGCATTCCTCTACGGCATCCTAGGATTGCTTACCGCGCCGCTCCTTCTTCTTGGCCCCGGCCTGGCGATGATCGGCGGAACGGAGCACGCTGCCGGTTTCGGCAGCACAATCTTCCTCGCATTGTTTCTTCCGTTTTGTTACGCGGTCTTTGGATTTGTCGTGGGAGCGCTGCTGGCGTTTGTTTATAACGCGATTGCGCATGCCGTGGGTGGAATTGAAGTAGAGCTGCAGACAGAATCGCAACTTGTGAATCTGGTGACTCCAGCACTCGAACAGACATCGCTCACAGAGACGCAACGGTCTACACCGCCTGAATTCGAGTGATACACTGAAAAGTTTGGCCTGGCTCCTGAGCGCCATCGTGTGGCGTGACTGCGCGTCGCGTCCGCGAATGCGTCTAGTCGTCACTGCTGGAACCAGACTACGTGTCAAAAACTGCGAGCCAGACCGACTCTTAGGATTTTTTCATGCCGCAAACCATGCAGGCCATTGTGAAGCCTGCTTCAGCGCCGGGCTCGGAAGTGCGGGACGTTGCGCGCCCCGAGATCTGTCCAACAGACGTTCTCGTCAAAGTAAAAGTCGCATCTATCTGTGGTACAGACCTGCATATCTACGAATGGGACGCGTGGGCGCAGAAGCGCATTCACCCACCCCTTGTTCCTGGACACGAATTTTGCGGCACCGTGGCCGCCGTTGGCCGTGAAGTAACCAGCGTGAAGGAAGGCGACTTCGTTTCCGCCGAAATGCACGTGAACTGCGGCAAGTGCCTGCAGTGCCGCACCGGAGAAGCTCATATCTGCCAACACGTGAAGATTATTGGCGTGGACGCGGATGGAGCCTTTGCCGAATACGTGAAAATTCCCGAATCGAACATCTGGAAGCTCGACCCCTCGATTCCTCCGGACTACGCTTCGATCCTGGATCCGCTGGGCAATGCCGTCCATACGGTTCTAGCCGGTGAGATAGCGGCCAAGACGGTTGCCGTCATTGGCTGCGGCCCTATTGGACTGTTCTCTATCGCTGTGGCGCGCGCGGTGGGCGCTGCGCAGGTCTTCGCCCTCGAAGTGAATGAACATCGACGCAAGCTGGCAAAAGCGATGAAAGCCGATCATGTGTGCAATCCGAGCAAAGATAACGTCAAGCAATTTGTGCTGGAGCGCACGGATGGGACGGGAATTGACGTAGTCCTGGAGATGTCGGGCCACCCTGACGGTATCAAGACCGGCTTCGACATTCTGCGACTTGGCGGCCGCGTCTCGCTCCTCGGCATTCCGTCCGTGCCCATCAAGATGAACTTTGCCGAAGACCTGATCTTCAAAGGCGCCGTCGTGCAGGGTATTAACGGCCGGCTGATGTACAAGACGTGGTATCAGATGCAGGCTTTGCTGAAGGCGGGCAAGCTCGATCTCTCGCCGGTGATCACTGACCGCATGCCGCTCAAGGATTTCAGCAAAGGAATGGAACGGCTCAAGACAGGCGAAGCCAGCAAGATATTGCTCTATCCGAACGGGATTCCATCGTAAGAGCAGGTTACGAGGACAGGGAACAGGTTAGAGAGCAGGAAACAAGTACCAGGTCCGCGGAAGTTGCTGTTCAACCTGTGCCCTGTCACCCGCATTAAATGGCCTCATTATTCAAGAAGATTCTGATTGCTAATCGCGGCGAGATTGCTGTGCGCGTGATTCGCGCTTGCCGCGAATTGGGAATCTCCAGCGTCGCAGTCTTCTCCGACGTCGATCGCGCGGCGCTGCACGTGATGAAGGCCGACGAGGCATACCACATCGGTCCCGCAGCGGCCCGCGAGTCTTACCTCAACATCGACCGCATCCTGGAAACGGCAAAGCGCGCCGGAGCCGATGCGATCCATCCTGGCTACGGCTTCCTTTCAGAGAACGCGCAATTTGCGCGAGCATGTGCCGATGCGGGAATAAAGTTCATCGGACCACCTGCATCCGCAATGGAGGCGCTTGGCTCAAAGACGAGCGCGCGGCAGGCTGCGGACCGAGCGGGTGTCCCTCGCGTTCCCGGATCGGTGCAGGCGTTGGAATCTGTTGAACAGGCCAAGGAGGTAGCGACTCGCGTTGGTTATCCGATCATGCTCAAGGCCGCAGCCGGCGGCGGTGGCAAGGGCATGCGTCGAGTGGATACGCACGCCGATCTCGAGTCGGCGCTCGCCGCAGCGCAAAGCGAAGCGCTGCGCGCTTTCGCCAATGGCGATGTGTACATCGAGAAGCTCGTCGTCGAGCCGCGCCACATCGAAATTCAGGTTCTCGGCGATGAGCATGGCAATGTCGTCTATTTGGGTGAGCGCGAATGTTCGCTGCAGCGCCGTCATCAGAAGGTCATCGAGGAGGCTCCCTCGGCCATCGTCGATCCAGAGATGCGCGCGCGCATGGGCGAAACTGCGGTTGCGCTGGCGTTAGCAGCGGGCTACTACAACGCGGGCACGCTGGAATTCCTGGTCGATAAAGAGAAAAAATTCTACTTCCTGGAGATGAACACGCGTCTGCAGGTAGAGCATCCGGTAACGGAACTGGTGACCGGACTCGATCTTGTGCACCTCCAGATTTTGATTGCTGCCGGCGCGCCCCTGCCCTTTGCGCAGAGCGATCTTCAACTCCGCGGGCATGCAATGGAAGTCCGGGTGTATGCTGAAGATCCGGCCAACAACTTCTTTCCCAGTCCGGGAAAGATCACGCGACTCATGACGCCTTCCGGGCCAGGCATCCGCGAAGACAGCGGCATTTACGAAGGCTGGACGGTGCCGCTCGATTACGATCCCATGCTCTCGAAGCTAATCGCTTATGCGCCGACCCGTGACCAGGCGATACGCAGGCTGCGTCGCGCGCTGGACGAGTACTTTATCGGCGGAATTGCCAACAATCTCGATCTGTTCCGGCAGATTCTCGATGATCCGGAGTTCGTGGCTGCGCGCATTCATACTGGATATCTGGATCGGGTTCTTACTGCGGTACCCGCGAACAGTCTTCAGAATGGGAATCATGAAAAGATCGCAGCCATAGCCGCCGCGCTGAGGGAAGCGGGCAATAACGGCCCGCACAAGAACGGCACCTCGGGAAACCACAGCAGCAGTTCCGCCGATCAGAAGTGGAAGAGTGTCGCGCGTCAGGAGGCACTGCGGACGCAATGACCTTCGACATCAGCGTCAACCAACGCGACTACCGCGTCGAAATCGAGCGCGAAGAGGGCGGCCATTGGTCCTGCCGGGTGAATGGCGAAGCGGTCGCAGTGGATGCAGCAAGCACCGCGCGCGGAGTGATGTCTTTGCTCATCGGCGGCCGTTCTTATGAGGTGATCGCAAGCCCTGCAACGCAGCAGTTCGACATTGGGGGCGTGAAGTATGCAGTCGAAGTGCGCGATCCGCGAGCGTGGCGCACCCGCCGATCACGCGTGGCGGGTGCAGATGGTCCAAAAAAAATTGTTGCTCCCATGCCGGGGAAGATCGTGCGCGTAATTGCTCAGCCCGGCGCCGAAGTTGAGCAAGGGGAAGGAGTCATCGTCATCGAAGCGATGAAGATGCAGAACGAATTGAAATCTCCCAAGAAGGGAACCGTGGCGAAGATCCTGGCCGCGGAGGGTGCCGCGGTGAACGCGGGCGATGTGCTGGCCGAAGTTCAGTAGCGAGATCGGCGCGAACTCAATCCGCTTCGTTGGCTTTGCGGAAAGTGGTTTCCCGTGAGCGAGCTTCGACGCGAATTTTTAAATCCTGGGATTTTCCGAGGTCCTTCCTCCTCCCTCCCGAGCTGCGCTCAGGATGAGTGTTTTTTACATCGAATATGTTTAAGCTCTAAGCGCCTTCAATTACGGCTGAGGCTTCTTCCCACTCTTGCATCAGCGAGGCCAAATCTTGCTGGTGCGTCTTTATTAATGCGGTTAGACGCGCCGTCTCTTCCGCGCTGACGAAGGTTTGCAGGGCGCGCTCGCATTCGGCAATCCCGGCCTCGAGTTTTGTGACTTCTTCTTCGATTTCCCCGATGCGCTCGCGCATTTGTCGCAGCTTGATTGGGTTCAGCTTCTTTTGTT
>JAFAUE010000100.1 GCA_019243475.1 Acidobacteriota bacterium
CTCCGGAACTTCGTCCACCGCTTTTTCATATTGGGACTGGCGAACGTACACACCGGGCAGGCCAGGGGTTTCATGGACCTTGTGAAAAGGACCGGCGGCGAAGGCGAAGAGATAAGTAGGGATGGGCTCAGTCTCGGCAAAGACGCTGTAACGGGTGGGAAACTCCAACAACTGCCGGTTCATGCGATTGGAGGCGGGGACATCGAGCGCTGTGTTCGAAATCACTGTCCAGTCTTTGGGAGCTTCCACAGTGAGATGAAATTTCCCCTTCAAATCCGGCTGATCGAAGCAGGGGAAGGCCATGCTCGCGTCCATAGGAACGAAGAGCGTGTAGATGTACTCGCTCAGATCGTCGTGATCCTTGTAGCTCGTGATCGCTGCCCCGGCGGGTGCGATGACGGAAGTGAAGGTAACGTGGATCTTGTTTTCCCCAACGTGCAGCTCATCCGCTGTGAGTACTAAGTGTCCGTTCTCATGCTGAAAGGAAGCGGCATGACCATTGATCTCCAGACTGGCAACAACTCCACGGTAGTCCAGCAACAGCGAGCGGACTTCCTTGAGCTGGAACTGAAGGTCTTCTTCGCCTATCGTCGTCGAGGCGCCTGCAGTAAGAGTGAACTTCAACGCATAATGCAGATTCGAGATGAGGGTGGCGCGCTCGCGCGCGAGCTCGCGCGGAATGCCGCTAGGAGCAGCAGCCAAGCAAGGCAGCGAGCTTAGGAGCAACAGCAGGATGGACCGGCGCATAGCGGGAGAAGTGTAAATGGTGACGGTGGAAGCCTCCATTAGTTGTCATCCGAAGTTCTGAGCCGACACTCTGTCATCCTGACTCCGCCACAGGCGGACGAAGGATCTCACGCGGCTCGGGACTTACATGAGGTGCATGAATCTACCAGTAACGCCGTGTTTGGTGGAGGATTCACAACCGGGATGATGTCGCAATCCTCCTCTGAGATCCTTCGTCGCCTCTGGCGGACTCAGGATGACAATCTACGTAGTACGAGCTGCTTTCTGTTGCGCGGTTCAGGACGACAGTGCCTTTTTAGGAACGACTGTACACGGCATGTCTTGGCGAGCTTTCTTCCGTCCGGCTGAAGCAACTCGTCTTGCCGCCGGCCTGGCGTTCGGCCAGATCGAGTGTTTCGGAGATTCATCGCGAGCCGCCAGCTTTCCCGCCGACACTACGTAGTTCCCGGAACTGAATGTTGCCTCCACGGCGCAGCGCTTCGCGTAATCGCTCACTGCGGTGTAGTGCTGCTGCATGCGCGTGCTGATATGTCCGGCCATGCTCAGAATTACCGGAATGGGAACCCCGGCTTCGGCCATGCGCGTGATCGCCGTGTGGCGCAAGTCGTGAATGCGCAACCAGGGGACGTCCGCAGCCTGGCGAATCGCCTCCCAGGGCCGCCGGATGCCGCTGTTTGACATCGGGCGGGAAAAGTCCCACTGGTTGGGCGCCATGCGGAAGGGCATGAGGTACTCGTGCTGAGCCGACGCGCCCAATGCCTGCGCGCGTTCCAACAGACGAGTCGCCGCCCATACAGCCTCGTCGTGAAGCGGGATAGTGCGAATGCGGTGCCGGTTCTTGGCGTGTTCCGGGCGAATCTGCAGGATGCGGCTGTAGAGATTCACGTCGCCGATCCGAATGCCGCGCATTTCGCAGTTCGAAGCCGACGTCGCCAGCGCAAGCAGCGAATAGTAATAGACAAAGCGCCACTCTTCCCGGCTGGATGCGACAGCGAGAAAGTTCTTCTGTTCCTCAGGCGTCATGGCGCGCGGAATCTCCGGCTGCTCGCGCAGCAGCGGCTCATAGCTGTCTTGCAGTTCGGAGTTCCAGGCGCGTGCCCGCTTCATGATGCGAATCAGCGTTCCCAGCTCCTGATTGATCTTGTTGGCTCCGCAGGTTTGCGCCCGCTCCTGCTGATACTCGCGCAGAAGCCCGATGTGAATATCTTTGAGCGCGGCCGCAGCGAACTTGCGATTGAGCGCGCGCACGTACTGCTGCAAGTCGTGCAGGGTGCGCGCGGAGATGTAGCGCGCACGGCTGCCCGGCGACATGGTTCTGGAGTTGAGCCAGGCTTCGGCGGCGTTCGCAAAGGGGAGAGAAGGATCGAGCGCTTGATGCATGCTGGTGCTCCCGTGCGCACCCACCCTTGCGGGGACGACTCGTTGCAACTAATGGTCGGCCCCGCCAGAAAGGGCGCTGAATTGAAGAGCAGGTTAGTTTGTTCGCCTTTTCTTCGTCAAGCTAAAAGATGTAGCGTGGAGATTAAGACATATCTTATAGATATTATGTTCACTGACTTTATTGGGTTGATAGAAAGGCGTTTCGGGTTTCGGGTTTCGAGTTTCGGCCTCAGCCAACCTTCACGCTTGAGTGAAATCGGGTTTGGCGGAAAGCAGAAAACAAGACGGCTAACCACAAAGGACACAAAGGCACACTGAGGATCGAAGATCGTTTTGTGATCCTTCGTGTCCTTTGTGGTTTATTTCCTTTTTCAGCAAAGGCATTCGCTCACTTCATCGCTGGGTGCTGCGAGAAAGAAACCTGAAACCCGAAACTTGAAACTGTCTAGTCCTCCACCCACCAATGTGGACGCCGGTCCCAGGGCATGCGGCGCTTAAAGACGGCTCCTTCTGGCGGCTGCTGTTCTTTCTCCAAGATGAAGACTTCGTGATACGGCAAGCGCCGGCGGGTGAATCCGTGCGCCAGGTATTCGACGCGAGCTTTGCTTCTGCACACCGGGCAGGTACGCACGCGCATAGGACGATGTTTTTGCGGCAGCGCCAGGCGCACGCGTTTGCACTTGGGACAGTCGAGTTCGAGGTAAACGACCTGGCTGATTTTTCCGCGCAGCCTGCGCTGGGCTGGTATGGGTCCGTCATGGGGAAGCTCAGTGAGTTTGTGCTCGCCGTAGTAGCAGAAGGTGTCCTCGGCGCAGGTTCGGCACATGGGGCCGCAGTACTCGCAGATCACGTCCGCGCGTGCGCCGCAAGGGAAGGCATGCTCGCCGGTGCGATCGGACTCGACCGAGCGCGCTACTTCGCAGCGCAGTGCCTGAAGGTCGGCTTCACCATCGAGTTCCGCTGCGACGGAAATCGAAGACTTTTCTTCGGCCGAGCCGGGCTGATGATTTCCTGTGTAAGCGGCGGTCGATCGTGTGTCGGGAGGAGTGGAAGCAGGGCTCGGTGCCGCGTCTTTGCTGGAGATCGAGGAGTTTGCAGTTGAAGCTTTTGTGCAAGCGACGGAATTTCCGCCGTCGTTCGCGACGCTGGATTCGTGCAGCTTGTGGGACATGGTTGGCACTCCGCAATGGGTTGTGCCAACTACTGGTTTGGTGGCGGCGGCTGGACTCGAACCAGCGACCTACGGATTATGAGACCGTCGCTCTAACCACCTGAGCTACACCGCCACATACAGGACCGGGGATTTTGGTCTGAGGAAGTCCTGAAGAGGTGGCTCCAGGACGCGGGCCGCGCTGCAAGCGGCCACACTCGATTCTAAGTTTTGCGGTGAAGCAGCGTCAAACGGGGAAAGCTGCTCAGCTGCTGAGCTCCTAAGCTTCTGAGCTAAGACAGAACAAGAATCAGCGAGTTTGACGAATTGGCCTAGCGGACGAGTTTAAACGCTGCCCGTTTGACCCGTCCTTGCAGTTGCCTTTGCTTAGTAGCTTAGAAGCTTAGTAGCTTAGAAGCTGCCCATGCTCTCCATCGCCATCATCCCCGCCCGTCTCGCCTCCACGCGTCTGCCGCGCAAGGTGCTGCGCGAAATCTGGGGGCGTCCGATGCTGGCACATGTGGTCGAAGCGGCGCGGGCGTGCTCGCAGCTCAGCGGCGTGATCGTGGCTACCGACTCTCACGAGGTGATTGCGCTTTGCAAGAAGAATGGATGGCGGGCCGAGATGACGTCGGCTGCACATCGCAGCGGCACCGATCGCGTGTGGGAAGTCGCGCAACGCATTGCAGCCGATGTTTACGTGAATGTGCAAGGCGACGAGCCGCTGGCGCGGCCGGAGCACATCGCGGCGCTGCTTGGTCCAATGAAAAGTGCAGACGTGCTGGTTTCGACCGTGAAGACTCCGTGCAGCGCGGCCGACGTCAGCAATCCCAATGCAGTGAAAGTTGTCACCGACCTTGAAGGACGTGCGTTGTACTTCAGCCGCTCAACCCTTCCCTTCGACCGCGACAATACCGGACGCGTGCAGCGTTATAAGCACCTGGGTTTCTACGCCTATCGCCGCCAGGCGCTCGAGCAGTTTTGCTCCTGGCCCGAATCGGAACTGGAGCGCGCCGAGCGCCTGGAGCAGCTTCGCTTCCTCGATCACGGAATCGACATTCACGTTGCTGAGACGCCGTTCGACACGGTTGGAGTCGACACGGAAGAGGATTTGCGACGCGTGGAAGAAATGATGAGGAAGGCTGCCGGCTACCGGCTTTCGGCTTCCGGCTAAGAACCCGGCCTCTAGTAGAAGGCCGCGCGTCCGTCGTCAGTTGGGCAGTACTTTTCTTCGCAATCTAAGCCCATCGTGAAACTGTCATTCTGAGGCCTGCTGTTGGCCGAAGAATCTCCCCTGATGGTAGTCATACGATGGCGATGGGGAATCCTTCTCAACAAAGCACTGTCTGTGAAGATTTTCTTCCCCAGGTGAATCGCCAACATCCTCTGAGATCCTTCGTCCGTCGGAGACGGCCTCAGGAGGACAGGTA
>JAFAUE010000169.1 GCA_019243475.1 Acidobacteriota bacterium
GCCTGGTCCATGATCGAGAGCGCGTCGCGCATCGAGCCGTCGCCGGCTTCGGCCAGCGCCGCCAACGCGTCGTCCTCCGCGCTGATGTTCTCCTGCGCCGCAATGTCGCGCAGCTGTTTCACGATCTCGTCAAAACGCACTGCGTGAAAGCTGAAGTGCTGGCACCGCGACCGGATCGTCTGCGGTATGTCTTCCGGCTGCGTGGTGGCCATCATGAAGACGATATGGCTGGGCGGCTCTTCGAGAGTCTTGAGTAGAGCATTGAAGGCCGCGTCAGTGATCTGGTGGGCTTCGTCGAGGATATAAATCTTGTAGCGATCGCGGGCGGGACGGTAACGCGCCGCGTCGCGCAGCTCGCGGATTTCGTCGATCCCCCGGTTGGTCGCAGCGTCGATCTCAATTACATCTACGGAACTTCCTGCGCGAATCTCCTGGCAGGAATCGCAGACGCCGCACGGCTCCGCGACTGGTTTGTCGCTGGAGCGGCAGTTGAGTGCCATGGCCAGGATTCTCGCGATCGTTGTCTTGCCGATACCGCGATGCCCGCTGAAGATGTAGCCATGAGCGATGCGTTGCTGCGCAATCGCGTTCTGCAGCGTGCGAGTGACGTGCTCCTGCCCGATAACGTCAGAAAATCTTTGCGGACGATACTTTCGAGCGAGGACCTGATAGCTCATGGCGGGGCTTTGCTTATTGTACCGTCTGGCGGGAGCGTTCAGCACTTGCGGAGTGGTCAGCACTCAGCACTCAGCAATCAGCCTCCGCCATGGAATCACTTCTGGATTTTCAGCGTCCTAGGAGTGACGACCTCTTTTCTACGTAGCTGAATGCTGAGTGCTGAATGCTGACTGCTGATTCCTTTTTCCGTGCTAGCATCGAAGCGCGAATGGCTGCGGGCAAACTTCATGTCGTACCGCTGGGAGGTCTGGGCGAGTTCGGCATGAACTGTATGGCCCTGCGTTGGGGCGACGACATCATCGTTATCGACGCCGGCCTGATGTTTCCCGAGTCCGAACTGCTGGGCGTGGACATCGTCGTTCCCGACATCACTTTTCTTCTCGAGAACCGCGACAAAGTCCGTGCAATCCTTCTTACCCACGGTCACGAAGATCACATTGGCGGACTGCCTTGGATTCTCTCCGAGTTGAACATTCCCGTCTACGGAACCGAGTTCACGCTGGCGCTGGTCGAAGGCAAGCTCGAAGAGCACGGCCTGCTCGACAGGGCCCAACTCAACGAAATTAAGCCCAATGGCCGGTTCCGAATTGGGCCTTTTCTCATTCATCCGCTGCGTGTCACGCATAGTCTGGTCGATTGCGTCGCCTTGGCGATTCATACGCCTGTTGGCGTTGTGGTCCACTCCGGAGACTTCAAAGTCGATCCCACGCCGACCGACGGCAACCTTTTCGACCTGCACCAGTTCGCGGAGTACGGAAAAGAGCGAGTCCTGCTGCTGCTGCAGGATTCGACCAACGTGGAGCGTCCGGGATATACACCGAGCGAACGCGCCGTACGTCCGCGCTTTGAAGAAATCTTCACGCGCACCAGGCGACGGCTGTTTGTCTCCTGCTTCTCCTCTTCGATTCATCGCATCAAGCTGGTTTCGGAGATGGCCTTCGAACATGGACGCAGGCTGGCATTGGTGGGACGTTCGATCAACCAAGCCACGGAGATCGCACTCGACCTTGGCTACCTCAATATTCCCGAAGGAACGCTGATCCATCCCGGACAAATTCGGGATTTTCCGCCCGAGAAAGTATGCGTGCTGATCAGCGGAACGCAGGGCGAGCCCATGTCGGCGTTGTCGCGTGCAGCAGTGGACAATCATAAGCACGCCAAGATCGAAGCAGGCGACACCGTCGTGCTGTCTTCGCGCATTATTCCGGGAAACGAGAAGGGCATCTTCCGCATGGTCGATCACCTGTACCGGCGGAACGCCCATGTTATCTATGAAGATGGGTCCGGCGCTCCTGTCCATGTGAGCGGTCATGCCAGCCAGGAAGAGCTGCGCTTGCTCATCAATCTTCTTCGCCCAAAATACTTCGTGCCGATCCATGGCGAGTACCGGCAGCTCAAGCGTCATGCGGAACTCGCCGGCTCCATGCATGCCGCCGTGGGCAACGTGATGATGCTGGAGAGCGGCGATGTGCTGGAAATCGACGAACTCGGCGCGCGCAAGGCCGGCAAGGTGACGGTCGGCCGAGTATGCATCGACTCCGGCTCTTCCAGCGACGTGGTCGAGGATCTTGTCATTCGCGACCGTCGGCACCTCAGCGAGGACGGCATCGTGCTGCCGATCATCGCCATTAACAAGCTAACCGGCCGAGTAGAGTCGATTCCGGAGATCGTGATGCGCGGTTTCGCTGCAGCCGGCGCGGAGAATGGCTTTCTCGCAGAGGCGCGCGACGTGATTGGCCGCACGCTGGAACAGTCTAGTCAAGAAGAAAAAGCGGACTATGGCGTGATCAAAGAGAAGATCCGCCAGGACCTCAAGCGCTTCATCAACAAGAACACCAGCCGACGCCCGCTGATCATGCCTGTGATCCTGGAAATCTGATTCTGAACGTGAGCGCCTCGGCCACCCCTCCGAAGCAAACCCGGAAGCCCAATTTGGGACGTGTGGCGCTGCTCGCGACGGCCATCCTGCTTCTCCTGTTGTGGCCTACTGCGCGCGAACACTTCCGCGCTATGTCGCTTTTGTCGCGAATGTCGCAGCAGGAGAACCTCCTTGCGCGAATGGATCGCAGCCAGTTCGAGGTTCGGCCGATCACGTTTGACAGTACTTCCGGCACGATTCGCGCGCAGCTCTACGTGCCGGAAGGCATCTCGCATCCCTCGGCCATGGTGGTGGTGCACGGCCTCCATCAACTCGGCATGGAAGAACCTCGTCTAGTGAACTTTGCCAAGTCGCTCGCCGAGACCGGCATCGAAGTGCTCACACCGCAGGTGGATGCAATTGCGGATTATCGTGTCGTGCCCGAGTCCATCGACGTGATTGGCGCGAGCGCCCAGCAGCTTGTGCGGCTGGCCGGCGGGCAGCAGGTCGGTGTGCTGGGGTTGAGCTTTGCCGGCGGACTCTCTCTGATGGCCGCCGCCGATCCTCGGTACGCCGATTCCATCTCGTTCGTGGCGGCGGTGGGAGCCCAGGACGATGTGCAGCGTGTCGAGCATTATCTGGTGGAAGGTGAGACGCGATGGCCCGACGGGCGATTGTTATCCACTCCGCCGCATGAATACGGGTGGCTGATACTGATCTACTCGCATCCTGAAGACTTCTTCGCTCCGCAAGACGTGGCTGGAGCTCGCGATTCACTGCGGCTGTTGTTGCACGAGAACGTCGATCAAGCAAAAATCGCAGCACAGAGTCTCTCGCCGGACGGTCGCCGGCTGATGAATTCGATCTTCGATCATCACCGCGAAGCCTTCCGGCAAAAGCTCGAAGCCGACCTCGACGGCCACGCCGCCGAAGCCGTTGCCGTGTCACCCCACCGCCGCCTGCAGGGAATCAAAGCGCGGGTGCTGCTGGTCCATGGAGAAGGAGATGACGTGATTCCCCCGTCGGAGACGGAGTGGCTGGCGAAGGACGTCCCCCGAGGCCATCTGCAGAAGGTTCTCATCAGCCGTGCCATCTCGCACGTGAGCCTCGAACAGAAACCGGGCTGGCGCGACCAATTTGCGGTGATTGATTGGATCGCAATCATGCTCAGTGACGCGGATCAAGAGCGGGCGGCCGCGCAATGAAATGCGTGAACAGCAGCCCTCGAAACGGCTCACTTTCGTGAGAGTGGCGGATTCTCGCGCAGCCACCTCTCGACGATTGGATTGGATGGGAAATCAAGGAGTCGTGTCGGTGAGACATCGTTCGATTCTTTGCAAAAATAAGTAAGGGCCGAATTTCCTGTTATGAAATCCACGAAGAGAACGTCTTCTATCTCGTTCTCCGTGGTTAACACGGTCCCAGAGCCGGGTTTCGCAGGAGCGAAGACGGCGAGAGCACGGTAATCGCGCTGCTTACCCTCAAACTTCACGTGGACGCGGTAGGCCGCATAGCGTTCGTACGTGATTCCATCAATCGCTCTAGAAAGGATAGATACGGCGGGAAACTTCGAGGCGGCGGATATTCCATCTGTTCCCATTGCCCACTGCGCAGTGCCGGTCAGACTCACTCTGACAAGCTCGCCATCTTCCGTAGTGGTATTGGTGCTTGGGCCAACGCTCAAAACTTCGCCGACACCGGCTACAGCAACGTAGTCGGTATAGAAGCCTTGGATGTCTTTGATGTACCCCACTTTGAAGTCACTGAGATTGAACTGGAGCTTCTGCTCATCGATCTCTCGCATTGCATTCGCCACATTCATGTGTTCGCCTTGCTCGTCCACTACTCGCCACACAGATTCAACATTGGCTGCATAGGCGAGCTTGGCATACGTGTGGCGCACGACGGTTTCTTCGTGGCTCGTGGTAGCCGCGAACGCGGATGCCGCGAATACGAGTATGGCCCAAAGTGGAACTGCACGTTTCATCATGGAGGCTCCCAGCACCTGCCCGGGACGGTAATCTCGAAACGCGTTACCTGTCAACGAGAAAGTGTCGAGACTCTCTACCGATGGATAGTACTATCCGGCGACGCCGAGATCCCGGTCACCAGCCGCGTAGGATTTCGCGGTGTTTCAGTCTGAAAAACATCTGCTTTCGCCGGAGAGCGGATGTCTAGTCGACTGGATCTGCGCGTCGCATTGTTTGGGTGACTAATAAGCACTCTTACTGCAACGTCGGATTGAGCTATTCTGAAGAAT
>JAFAUE010000388.1 GCA_019243475.1 Acidobacteriota bacterium
ATGGTTATGGTTCCAAATTGGGGCTCATTCACGAACCTGTTCGGCGTCCCCAGGTTGGTGTGGTTCAACGCATTGAAGGCCTCTGCACGGAACTGGAACGCGGTTCTCTCGGTGATATCGAAGCTGCGCGCCAGGGCGAAATCCAGCGTCTGCAATCCTGGCCCATACAGCGAGTTGCGGCCCACGTTCCCAAAGGTGAACGCCGGCGGCGCAGCGAATGCCGCCGGATTGAACCACTCGTTCGCGTTGCGAGTACCAGGGCCGAAAATCGGCTGGCCGGTGAGGTTAGCGCGAATTGGGTTTTCTCCGAGGACCGTGCCTGCATTGGCTGTGTCGCCAAATACCGAAACGGTGAACGGCATTCCCGACTGAATCTGGTACACGGTGGATAAGTGCCAATTTTGCGTCAGGAGTTTCGTCCAGCGCTCCCCTGTCAAGGCGGGAATGTCGTACACGCTGCTTAAGGCGAAGCGATGCCGGACGTCGCAGGCGGGCCCCTTTTCCGCGGCAAGATTGTTGTCGTTCTGCGGAATCGTGGATTCATCCATCGGCGAGCGAAAATCAGGGCCGTTGGTCAGATTTTTTGCGAACGTGTAGTTCGCCAGCAGGCTGAGTCCATGCGAATAGCGGCGTCGCAGATTTACGTAACCGGCGTCGTACCAGCTCTGGGCGGTGTTTTCCAGGAGATTGATGGTGCTCACCGGGAACGTCAGGCTTTGCACGATGGCGCTTGTGCTGCTCGGCGTAAGCTCCGTCCCGGGAACGAAGGTCAAAGTCTTGAAAGGACGCCGCGGCCCTAGCGGCCCCGGTCCTGGTGTCGGGTTATTGATCAGGTGCGCGCGCTGAAGGTGAATGCCGCGTGAGCCGAGATACCCGACTTCAATCGAGGTATCTGCTCCAAGGCTCTTTTGTACCGACATGTTCCATTGCTGCACATACTGCGCGGGGGAGTGCGGATCGAAAGCAGTGAAGCTCACCGTCGTTGCCGGAAGCGCGCCGGTGCCAAGTACAGGCGTGCCGAAATTCAGTCCGCTTGAAAAAAGCGCTGGCGGCGGCGTGAAGTTGTCTGCCTGCTGGGTTTCCGGAAAAACATATGGCACGTTGTGGCGCTGATTGCACCACGTATTCATGTCAACAGGCGTATAGAAAATTCCATAAGCGCCGCGCAGAACCAGCCCGCTTCCCGGAAGATTCTTTGCAATGCCAAAGCGCGGAGCGAAATTCAGCTTGTTGGCATACATCAAACCTCGGGGATAGCCCTGCTGGCCGCCGATAAAGACCGACGGCACGCCATTCTGGAAAATGAGATTTGTATTCGTGCTGTCAAGGTCGTAGAGGGGATCGGAATATTCATAGCGAACGCCGAAGTTGACGGTCGTAGTTGAGGTGACCTGCCAGCTGTCTTCTGCGAACGCGGCGGCGCCCCATGCCCGAAGATTCATTTGCGGAACGCCCGCCTGACGCTGCTTCACGGCAGGCAAGCTCAGCAGCATGCTGGCAAGCCCGGAGCCGCTGCCATCATTGAATCCAAACTGCGTGGTGTACCCATTCGTGAACTGGTAATACCCGCGATTCTGGAAAAAACCCCACATGGGCCAGATGTAGCGGTGATATTCCCCGCCGAACTTCAGAGCATGACGGCCAAGCTGCCACGAGTACGCGTCACGGCCTTCAATGAGCCTGTCCCAGGCGTGCATGGGTGTCGCCGCGAAGGTATCTCCGATGCCTGTGTAGCCTTGCGCCGCGAACCATGGCGCGCCGGAGGCCGCAGGCCCGCCGAAGCCGATACCCTGAATCCCCAATTGGGAAACGTAGTCGTTGAGCCCGTCGTTTTGCGAGGTGCGGTCCATCGACAGGCGGGAAATTGCCAGCGTTGCGGTGTTGACCTTCGTATTGGAAAAAATGTGGTTCCAGGAGAGTGCGCCCTGCTGCGACAGGTTGTCGAAGTTCGCGCCAAAACCGGGCAGATTTTCCGTGGTGGAAGTCATGCCGGTGCTCGGCGAAAAGCCATTTTCGCCGCCCGCGGAGTACCGGATGAAGACCGTGTCCCCGTTAACAAAATTATGATCGACGCGGATCGTGCCCTGGTCCTGGAAGTGGGTTTCATTGCGGAAATCGAGATAATTATTCGAGTCCGCGCCACCCATCATCGCCATGTTGGGTTGCGGAATCACCTTCAACAGGAAAGCTTCGAGCTGAGTGTTGATTCTGTTCGCCGGTATTTGGTTATTGGGAAACTGGGTTCGCGTGTATGGGAAATTCGCAGGACCGGTCGGCAGCGCGGGATTGTATTTCGGATTAGCAACCGCAGTTGTGGGATCGTAAATGTTGAGGCCGCTCATGCTGAAATCGCCCATCAGTTCTGCCTGGGTAGGGACGGTAAGCGTTTGAGCGTCGGTCTGGGCCAGGCGCAGGCCTTCGTAGTTCACGAAGAAGAACGTGTTCTTTGCCGGAAGCGGTCCGCCAAATGACGCGCCGAAATTGTTCTGCACCAGGTGATTGTTGCCCATGGAGCCGAACGAGCTCGCGTCCATGGCGCCATTGCGCAGAAACTCATACACGGTTCCGTGATAGTGACTGGTTCCCGAATGGGTAACGATGTTGATCTGTCCTCCACCCGCTCCTCCCATGTCGGCAGTAAAACTGCTGGTTTCAACCTGGAACTCTCTCACCGCGTCGGGCGACGGACTCAGGTTCTGCGTGTTGAAGGTGGGATCGGTGTTGGTAGCGCCATCAAGGAGAAAATAGTTGGCGTTGGGACGATTGCCGCCGATCACGACGGCTGAGCGCTGCCCTGGACGCCAGTACAGCGGATTGGTACCGCCGGTTTGAGCTCCAAATCCCACGTGAGCGCCTGGAACAGTCAAGACAAGATCGATCAACATGCGGCCGTTGAGCGGCAGTTCGTGAATGGACTTGGGCTCAATCACTTCGCCGACGATCGCATCGGTTGTATGCAGCACTTCCGTCCCTGCGCTGACCTTCACGTCCTCGCTCACCGTGCCGACTTTGAGCGCGAAGTCAACAGAGAGCCTCTGCCCTACCTCCAAGCGCACAGATTGCGTCGCGGTTGCGAAACCCGGCGCCTCTGCCTTGACCTGGTAATCGTCCGGCAGGAGGGCCGGCGCTTCGAAGAGTCCCTGCTCGTTGGTGACCACGTGCCGGATGGCGCCCGTACCGGCGGCCTTCAACTCCACCGCCGCTCCTGCAACCCGCAGATGCTGAGCGTCGCTAACCGTGCCCGCGATCACTCCGTAGTTGCTTTGGCAAAACCCTCCAACGGTGCAGCCCCATACGACCAACAAGCAAAGCACGTTCCGCATCCAGTGATCTCCGCGCAGATTGAGAAGTCACGACGACATCACCAGAGCCGCTTGAGACCTCGCGGCCGCGAGAAAAATGGTTCTGTCAATCGAGCCCGCAAATCTATGTCACTGAAAAACGGCTAACAATAGTCTGAACGTATTAGCAAGCGCCGTCGTAGGGAGCTCCAGCGCCGGCAGCAGTGGAACGCTCGTTTTCCTAGCTTTTATTTCGCGCCGTAGCCTCAGGCAATTACTTTCCCAGTCTTCCGTGCGTGCGCAGAACCTCGCGCAAGGCATCGTGCGGCAGGGCGGGAACAAAATGATCGTCAACTCCGCGCATGTCTTCTGCCGCAATCAGCGCGTTGATGATCGCCTCTTCGGTGGCCTGCACGGTGGCTTCAAACAGCGGCGAGATCGAGTCATTGCGGACCATTTCGACATTTGCCGTCCGGCCTTGATTGGAAGTTCCGGCGCGCGCTCCGGCTGCGCCTGCGTTCGCCGTGGAGAATGCGATAAAGATGTCTCCCGATCCGTTGCTGGAAATTGCCCCGTTGCGGGCCAGACCCATGGTTGCACGCCGCGCCATGCGTTTGAGTTGATGTGGCAGCAGCGGCGCGTCAGTGCCGATGACGATGATGATCGAGCCGCGCTCAGTCTCTCCGCCGCCCGCGCCCGGAGCGTTTCGGGCGATTTTTGGCGCCGCAGCCGCCAGCTCCGGACCCACCAGTTCCCCGCCGACGCGAAGTTGCTGGCGCGCTCCGGTATTGCACTGCACCAGAACCCCCACGGTGTACCCACCCTGCTCGCCGCGCAGCCTGCGTGAAGCCGTGCCGATTCCGCCCTTGTAGCCGAAGCAAATCATTCCCGTGCCGCCGCCCACGTTCCCTTCGGGCACGGCTCCGGAGCGGGCCGCGTCGAGGGACGTCCAAGCATCTTCCGGCTTTACGTGGAACCCGTCGGTGTCGTTAAGGTAGCCATCGTAAGTCTCCGCGACCACCGGCGTGGACCACGGCTGAAACTTCGCATTGTGCTTCACCTGCCAGGCAATCACCGCGTCGCGTACTACGCCCACGCTGTGAGTGTTCGTGATCATCACCGGCCCTTCGAGAAATCCCGATTCTTCCACCCAGGTTGTTCCGGTCATCTCTCCATTCCCGTTCTGGGCAAACCAGCCGGCGAAGACGGGATCGGCGATTGCGCTCTTTCCGCGGGGAAGAATGGCGGTCATCCCTGTCCTCACCGGACCATCTCCGACATGGAGCGCGCCGCTGCCCGAGATCAGTGTGCGATGTCCGACTTCCACACCGGCCACGTCAGTAATTGCATTCAGCGGACCGGGCGCGCCCTCGAACTCGACGCCCAAATCGCGGGCGCGAGGTTTGGTCGGCGGCAAGAGAGGAGTTACCTGGCCACATAGAAGTATCAGCAGCGTTATTAGCCGACCTTGATTCGTAGACTTTCCGCCGGGGAGCGAAAATATCGAAGACCAGGGGTGATTCAAAACCGATGCCCTGAATTCCGTTTTGAGAGCCATCACTGAACCGTCGGTGGCGGCACCTCGGCAGCACCAAGAAGCTTCGCGTTTAGCGACCCGCCGGTAAAGAGCATTTCCTCGAGAGCTGCACTTACATCTGCAAGCTGCAGTCTACTGTGTTTGTGATTTTGGAGATGAAGCTGAGCAGCCCGTCGCATGAGCTCCTTAATGAATGCAGCGCTAGCGCGCTCGGTCCTGCGAACAATCGCTTCCACCACATCGGAATCCAATGGGAGCCCACAGGCATACAAACGAACGAGTAGTCGGCGCCCATGGTCGTCGGGCAATGGAAACTCAATGGCCTGGTCGATGCGCCCAGGTCTGGCAGCCAACGCTGCCTCCAGTGCCTCAGGACGATTTGTCGTGAGGATGAACAAAACTGCGGCGTCCTCGCGGAGACCATCCATTTCGTTTAACAACTTGTTGAGCAGACTCTCATCGCAGGGACCATACATATTCTCGCGAGCCCGTGCGATCAGGTCGACATCTTCAATTACCGCGATGGCGGGCTGCAAAAAGCGCGCGAGTTGAAAGTAGTGATCCAGCAGTCCCATTTGCTCTGAGGTGACCAGCAGCGTTGTGTGGTCGGGTAATTGAGCCGCCAAGTAATGGATCGTGTGTGTCTTTCCCGTTCCTGGCTTGCCATAAAAGAGAAGACCTTTTTTTGTCGGCATTCCCAGCTTGCTGAGTTGCTCCCGCTGTTTCACAAACTCCCCGATATTTCGGTCGAGGAGTTGCAACGTCTTTTCTGGCAGGATCACTTCGTCCCGCCGCACTCTGCGCAGCTTATGCACGCGCAGTGGACCCTGGTATCCGGAATAATGATCCGGAGTTTCAAGCGAAATCACTTTGCCCCGATAGGAGGCAGTCTGCCTCACAAGAGTTTCAACTTCGTCCAAAAGACGGCGGGACAGCTTTGAGCCCGCTTCACCTGGAGGGACGGCGATCTCAATGTGAGTGCCGGCAATCGGCCATACTGAAACGCCGGACTCAACAGGAGCGCGAAGCGATGCGTCCCTTCGTGGGCCAACCAAAGGCCCTGTCTTAGACAGCGAGCCGGCAAAGCCTCTCCAATATCGATCTCTTCGTTTTGCAATGGACCAATGACAACGGGGTAATTCTGTTCCCCTAGCATGTGTGCGACCGTTAACGTCTCATGCAAGTACCGAGTGTGAACTCCCATGAGGTTGGCCTTAGATTGATTCGCGAAAAGTTTGTCCAACGCAAGTTGGACGTCTACCCGCGCAGTAATTGGAAAAGTTCGGCTTGCGGTGATCAGATTCTGCAAAGGCAACTTTTTGAAATGATTTCTGAGAGCAGTTGCTGCGAGCGGAACCGTTGGCTTCTTTGATTTCTTCATTCGGCAATCTCTGAAATGCGGGATACATCATAGCGGTCGGGAAAAAACTTCAGGATTCAGACGCATGCATCACCTGTTTGCTGACTTGGATTTGTAATCACTGAACACGAAAGTCAACTTGTCCGCGATAGGGTCGTGGTTCGCCATTCTCCATCACTGGTGAAAACTTCCACTTCCGAATCGCTTCTAAAGCGTATTGGGAAAGGCCAGGCGGTCCACCACCCGCAATCACCTCGATTAAGCTGCCATCGGAATCTACGGCAATCATTAGAGTGTAGGTCGCACCTTGCGGAGCCGCGTTGGGTGGAAAAGTTGGTTCAACGATATTCGAAGCCAGCTTGCGAACTTCTGCATCGCTCAGCGGATCGGGCGGACCCCAGGCCCTCGTATTGAGCGAAAA
>JAFAUE010000394.1 GCA_019243475.1 Acidobacteriota bacterium
CGCTTCAGCGGACCGCATTTGCTGGAATATCCCGGGGCGGCCTTTGGCAAAGTCCAGCAGGAATTATCCGACCCCCGGATGCTTGCGTTTTATATCGTCGCGATTATCTGTGCTTCCTGGCATTTCGCGTATGGGATCTGGCTTTTCTGTGCCAAATGGGGAATCACTCAGGGAGAACGCGCTCGACGCCGAGCCGGCGTTGTTTGCGTTGCGATCGGACTGCTCTTCGTTGTGGTTGGATTGGTGACAGTGAAGGCGTTCGTCTCGCCGCACGACCCGTCGTGGAAGAACCTCGGAACCGATCCTGCGACGGCAAAGCGCGTGGAGGCAGGAACGTGAGAGCCGTCCATCCCCATGCCTACACCTCCAACCCATCTAACAGTTCTCGGTTCCCGCAACCTTTTTGCTTTTCCTCGATAAATGGCTAATCCCAACATCATCGTGGTAGGCGGCGGCCTGGCGGGGCTCTCGGCCACAATCAAGATCGCCGAAGCCGGCGGGCACGTTGACTTGTTCTCGATCGTGCCCGTCAAGCGCTCGCATTCCGTCTGCGCGCAGGGCGGGATCAATGCCGCCAAGAACCTCAAAGGCGAAGGCGACACCCCCTGGCAGCACTTCGACGACACAATTTATGGCGGCGATTTTCTTGCCAATCAGCCGCCAGTAAAGGAAATGTGCGAGGCGGCGCCCGCTATCATCGACCTGCTCGATCGCATGGGCGTGCCGTTCAATCGAACGCCGGAAGGGCTGCTCGATTTTCGTCGTTTCGGCGGCACGCTCTATCACCGGACCGCTTTCGCAGGCGCAACAACAGGGCAGCAGTTGCTGTACGCGCTCGACGAACAGGTTCGCCGCTACGAATCGGAGGGCCGAGTTCGCAAGCACGAGACCTGGGAATTTCTTTCCGGCGTAATCGACCACACCGGCGTTTGTCGTGGCATTTGCGCGATCGATCTGCGCTCGATGGAGGTACACACCTTTCCCGCCGAGGCGGTCATCATGGCCACCGGCGGCATAGGCGCCATCTTCGGCAAATCGACCAACTCGGTGGTCTGCACCGGTTCCGCGCAATCAGCTCTCTACCAGCAGGGAGCTTTCTACGCCAATGGGGAGTTTATCCAGGTCCATCCCACGTCGATTCCCGGCGACGACAAGTTGCGCCTGATGTCGGAATCGGCACGGGGCGAGGGCGGACGCGTCTGGGTTCCCCGCACGCAGGGGGACAAGAGGGATCCCAAAAGCATTCCCGAATCGGAACGATGGTATTTCCTCGAAGAGTGGTATCCAAAGTACGGCAATCTGGTGCCACGCGATGTCGCCACCAGAGCCATCCACAAGGTCGTCTACGAGCACAACCTCGGCATCGACGGCCAGCCGATGGTGTATCTGGACCTCACCCACATCGACCGCGCCACTCTGGACCGCAAGCTCGAAGGCATCCTGGAGATTTACGAGAAGTTTGTCGGCGACGATCCCCGCACCACTCCTATGAAGATCTTCCCCGGCATGCACTACACCATGGGCGGGCTATGGGTGGATTTCAAACAGGCGACAAACATTCCCGGCATATTCGCCTGCGGAGAGTGTGAGTATGGCTATCATGGCGCGAATCGGCTCGGCGCCAACTCGCTTGTGTCCTGCATCTTCGGCGGCTTTGTCGCTGGACCGCAGGCTCTCGCCTATGCCAGAAACAATGCTAAGTCTGGCGCCTCGGCCAATGGGGCGTTCGACTCAGAGCGCAAACGGCAGGAGGAGATCAACTCGCGCCTGATGTCCTCAGACGGCACGGAGAATCCGTTCAAAATCTGGCGGGAACTCGGCGAGATCATGACCAAGAACGTAACCGTCATCCGCTACAACGATGCCCTGGCGAAGACCGACGAGAAGATTGTGGAACTCCTTGAACGCTACCAACGCATCAATTTGAGCGATAAAGAGATGTGGGCCAATACGTCCTTCGTCTTCACGCGACAGCTTTACAACATGCTGCAGCTGGCGCGCGTCATTACTCAAGGTGCCGCGATGCGAAACGAGTCGCGCGGAGCGCATTATAAGCCTGAGTTCCCGGAACGGGACGACGTGAATTTCCTGAAGACAACCAAAGCTTACTTCGCTCCGGACGCCGACGAGCCGCGCTTCGAGTTCGAACCGGTCGATACGTCGCTGATCAAGCCGAGACCGAGGAAATACTGAAGCGTGCGACTACAACACTGACGGTCGCCAGACGCAGCACACGAGATCACTGATTTTTGAATACAGGAATGGCCAATCGAACCGTAATCATTAAGATCAAGCGCCAGACATCCCCCGAATCGAAACCATATTGGGAGGAGTTCGCGCTGCCGTGGAAACCGGGAATGAACGTTATCTCGGCAATGATGGACATTGCGGCAAATCCCGTCACCCGCAGCGGCAAACCGACGCGACCGATCACTTACGACTCCAATTGTCTTGAAGAAGTCTGCGGTTCATGCGCGATGCGTATTAATGGTCGCGCCCGTATGGCCTGCTCCGCATTGATCGACAAGTTGGATCAGCCCATCACCCTGGAACCCCTGTCAAAATTTCCTGTAGTGCGCGACCTCGCCGTGGATCGGTCCGTCCTGTTCGAAAACCTCAAGGCAGTAAAAGCATGGGTTCCGGTGGACGGCACCTACGACCTTGGTCCGGGACCGCGGCAGACGCAGCGACATCAGGAAGATGCTTATCCGCTGTCTCGTTGCATCTCGTGCTGCTGTTGCATGGAGGTATGCCCGCAGTTCAATGACAAAACCAACTTTGTCGGCGCAGCCACGATCGCGCAAGTGAGGTTGTTTAATACTCATCCCACCGGCGCTGCCCTCAAGGAAGATCGTCTGCACGCCCTGATGGGAGATGGCGGGATTCAGGAGTGCGGCTACGCACAGAACTGTGTGGAAGTTTGCCCCAAAGACATTCCGCTCACCGACGCGATCTCTGAAGTAAGCGGCCAGGTGATGCGCCAAGCCATCAAAGACATCTTCACTCGATAATCCGGAGTCGCTTCCTGGGAACCGTGTGTCTTCAGTGATGCGAACTGACCGGGGCAACTCGCGTGGATTTCACCAGTACGCGGCCGATAGCCGGAACGTTGAGTAGCGACATTGCACCAGCACGCAGGGCCTTCGGCAAAGCGATCAGTTGTCGCACTCGCGAAGCGTTCAACAGCGCAGGATGAATGAGCTTGCGGTAATCACACTCGTACTGCGCGCCGGCTGCCGCCAAAGAGCATTTCCCGCCAAGGTAATTCGCTGACGCAAGCGATGCCATCCGGCCGCTGTGCAGCGCGATCGAGATACCGTCACCGGCAAATGGGTCGATGAATGCAGCGGCGTCGCCCGCGAGTAAGACTCCTGCGTCGTTGGTTCGAGGAGGAGCAAAAAGCAGCGGCGCGGTGCTCACCGGTTCGCTCGCGGCCTTCCAAGTCACGGCACGCTGGGCCAGGCGAGGATGAAGAGCGAAAACTTCTTTAAGACTCTTCGCTCTGCTGACGCTGACCATAGCAGCGGCATTCACTTGGCCATCACCGAGCGGCTGAACTCCGCAGTAGCCCCCGGGAAAGAAATACAAGTCGCAGCTGTCCAGGTGGGCAGGCTCATAAAAGTGCGCCTTGAGGCCGATATAGTTTTCACCTTGCGCAACGCGTGCCGAATGCAGGTTCGACCAACGTCCGCTGGCATCGATCACCGCGCGAGCGGTCGCCGAGTGAAGAGCTGTCTCGATGGCGAATAAACTTGCGACACGGCGGATTTTAGTCACCATCGTCCTCTCGCGCGTCTCAGCCCCCAAATCCTCGGCCCGCGACCACAGAGCAGCGTCCAGCTCGTACCGCGAGAGGCTTATCGCCGGCGGCGAGATTTCAAGCTGCGCGACTCGTTCGTCCAGGAAGATTCGGGTTTTCGCAATCTTTGGAGCTTCAGAAAAACGGGAGGGCCGATCCAGCAAGCACGTCAGGAGGCCGACAGCTTCTCCTGAGAGAAATTCTCCGCAGACCTTGTGTCTTGGAAAGGCGCGAGCTTCCAGCAGGAGCACGCGCAGTCCGAGCTGGGCCGCGGTGATGGCAGCCGAGGTCCCGGCCGGGCCCCCGCCCACCACAGCAAGATCGTACGTCTGAGTCACGAGTTTGCCTTCCACAAGATCAGACCGAAGCGCTGGAAGCGATATCGCCTCACTTCGTGTCGCGCAGCTTTAGATTTCCTTGCGATCGAGATGATCTCCGAGATGGTGTAGGCGCGGCGAACAGAAACCGGGGCGTCGTGTCCTGTGATCCTGCTGCGGTAGATAAGACGGCCCGCATAGGCGGCCAGCAGGTGGAAGAGCGTGCGTCGCAGATCGCTTACTACGACGGCGTAGCGGGAAACCCGCAGCGAGTCATTGAAGAAACGCACCATGTCATCCGGCTCCAGATGATGGCAAAAAAGATTGCAGCCAACCACGTCGTAGCTGTTGTCCTGAAACGGCAGGCCGAGCGCGTCACCAGCCACCTTCATATTCGTGTTGGTATCCAGATTCCGGCTCATGTGAGAGATTGCACGGTCAAGCACGGTCGCGTGAATGTCGATTCCCTCTGTCGCAATCGTGTTGGCAACCTCCATGGCCACGTCGCCCGTTCCTCCGGCAACATCGAGGAACGACATTGATCTTGTCTCTCGTAGCCTCGCGACTCTGATTAACATGTCCGCGATGCTGCTGAAGCCGCCGAAGTGCTGGTTCAAGCCACGCAGATCCAACAGGCTATTTCGTATTTCCTCGGGGCTGCCAAGATCTTCATCGAGAAGCTCAGGCGTGACAACTCGCTTCATGCGTCTATACGTTGGCCAGTTCTTCTTCGAGCAGTTGTTTGTTGTACAAGTCGGCGTAATAGCCATCGCGCGCAAGCAGTTCGTCGTGCGTTCCCACTTCCACAATCGATCCACCGTGGAGCACAGCGATCTGATCTGCCGCCCTCACCGTGGAAACCCGGTGGGAAATAAAGATGGTCGTCCTCCCCCGCATGATCTCGCGCAGATGATTCAGAATGCGCTCCTCGGTGTACGTATCGACCGAAGACAGCGCATCGTCGAGAACCAGAATGCGCGGGTTGCGGATAACCGCGCGGGCAATAGCGGTGCGTTGCTTCTGCCCGCCGGAGAGCGTCAGCCCGCGCTCACCGACTACCGTCGCGTACTGATGAGGAAAGGTCTCAATGTCTTGCGCCAGGCTGGCTGCTTCCGCTGCGGCCCCCACACTAGCGTCGCTCGCGTCTTCTACTCCAAACGCAATGTTCTCTCGAATCGTAGTACTAAAGAGGAATGTCTCCTGGGGAACGAAGCCAATGTGGCGACGCAGTGTTGCAAGTGGAAGTTCCCGAATCGGATGGCCGTCGATAAACACCGAGCCGATTGCGGCGTCGTAAATTCTCGGGATGAGACTCACTAGAGTACTTTTTCCCGAGCCTGTAGGCCCTACGATGGCAAGGCTCGTTCCGGCCGGGATCGAGAGGCTCACTTTTCTCAAAACGGGACCGCCGGCCGGATATGCAAACGTCAGATCGCGAAACTCAATGTCTCCGCGGATGGTTTTTACATGTTGGAGCGCGGGCTCAACGCCTATGTCGGTGATGGCGGGCTGCTCGGCAAAGATTTCGTTGATTCGTCCAAGCGATGCCGTGCCGCGCTGGAATAAATTAATGACCCAGCCCAGCGCGATGACTGGCCATGTGAGCTGCACCATGTAGGTGTTGTAAGCGACAAAATCGCCCACTTGCATGCGATGCAGCAGGACTTCCCTGCCCCCGAGCCACAAAACGAGGATGATGGCCAGCCCGAGCAACATCTCCAGCGTTGGCCAGAGCATTCCTATGAGTCGAACGAGTTTGAGACTGCGCGAGATGTACTCCCGGTTCGATGTCTCGAACAATTCGATCTCCGCTTCTTCTTGAACGTAAGCGCGCACCAGACGCGCACCGGAGAAATTTTCCTGTGCGCGTGCAGAAATGTCCGAGAACGTAGCCTGAATGCGTTCGAATCGTTCGTGGATTCGGCGGCCGAAGTACTGCACCAGAATGCTCGCGGCAGGCAAAGGCAGGAAGGCAAACATCGTAAGCCGTGGACTGATCTGCAGCATGAAAGCCAGCGCCCCGGCCGTAAACACAATTGTGTTTGCCGTGTACATGATCGCAGGCCCCAGCAGCATGCGCACGGCATTCAGGTCGTTGGTGGCGCGCGCCATGATGTCCCCGACTCGTGTCCGCTGATAGTAAGAAAACGAAAGCGACTCCAGATGACGAAACAAATCGTTGCGTAAGTCGAATTCGATTTCGCGCGAGACCCCGATCAAGATCTGACGCATCAAGTACTGGAAGAGACCCTTGCTGAGCGCGATCACGATCAGCGCAAGCGAGTAGGTTGCGATCTTGTGACGAGTTACGCCCTTATTCAGATCGTTGATCGCGCGGCCAATGACTTGGGGGAAAAGAATCCAAATGGCATTGTTCAGAAGGAGCGCCAGGCCGCCCCACAGGAACTTCACCCGGTAGCGGTAGAGATATTTTTTGAGCGCAGCTAATCGGCCAAACATGGATCAGGTAAGTTAGACGCGGCTTGCGCCGCCAGAGCTTCACGCAATTACGTTGGGACTTTCAGGATGAAGTATCCGCCGGCAAGTCCAAAGATAAGATCGGGCGACCACGCGGCCAATGCCGCAGGCAATTGATTCACGTTGCCCATTGCCTCGAACAACCCGCTCGTCACCCAATACACGACTGCGATGCCGATCGCCGTCGCCACTCCACGGAGAGCGCCCTGTCGTCCCGCTGACAACGCAAATGGAATGGCAAGGACCGACATGACCAGCGTGATCAGGGGGAAGGAAATCTTCTTGTAGAGCTGCACCTTCAGACGAACAACGTCAAAACCTCCCTGCTCAAGCTCTCGGATATAGGCTTTGAGCTCGTCGAAATTCATCTCCGAATACTGCTTCACTTCCTTCTTGAAGTAGTTGGGCGGTTCGTCGATGGATGCGAATGTGGTTACGTCGAAGGAGCGATAGTCGGTAACCTGCGTCGCGTTCAGAGAACGCGTCCATCCTTGCGCAAAAATCCATTTGCCCAGCGCATCGTTCCAGGAGACGCGCGCGGCGAATGTCCGCAGGTCGAGAGCGAAAACTTGAGGGTCGAGCTCAAACACCGAAAGATTTGCAAACTGATTACGTTCGCCATCGAAAAACTCGTAATAGTAGATCTCGTGATGCGCGCCGAATATCCATTTGTGCGGATTGAGATAGGTCTGCGCCGGCTTGCCCTTGATCTCGTTTCGCAGGGCGTCCTGCCTTTTGTTCGCGTGCGGCAAATAAAGTTGGTCGAAGGTAAACAAAGCTATCGAAAGAATCGCTGACAGAGTGAGCACCGGCACAATGAGTCGGTAGAGGCTGACCCCTGTAGCCTTCATTGCGGTCAACTCATTTGACTTCTGCAGCAGGCCGAAGGTCACGAGCACAGCAATGAGCACGCTTAGCGGCGTCATCAGATAGACCATCGACGGAATTACATTCATCAGGAATTCGCCGACAGTAATCAGCGCAATGCGGTTTCGGATGATGTCGCCGAGCAGTTCGAAGAAGGTGAACACCAGCGTCAAAACGATAAACGTGCCCAGCACCAGTCCGAGGTATTCGAGGTACTGGCGCAGAACGTAATCGTCGAGAATCTGCGGAAAACGCGAGCTAGCACGCCTCAGCAGCGACCTCGATCCCAGCGCCACGGCATGCTTGCGTGTTCGCGAGAATCGCGCGACCAGCTCGCTCCATACCGCGCGGAATGACACGACATCAATGCTCGACCGTTGCACGCGGAACAGCAGCACCAATCCTGCAAGCGTGAACAGGATATTGGCGCCCCATACCCCGAGCCATGGCGCAATTTTTCCCTGGCGTGCAAAAGCAATACCCGCGCTCAAAGAGAAGTAATACAGGAAGACAAGCAGAATCGTGAGAATAAAGCCTGTGGACTTTCCGCCTTTTTTCGACGATAAGCCGAGCGGAATTCCTACCAGCATCAGAACAATGCACGACGCTGCCAGGGCAAAGCGGCGATGGAGTTCGATCCAATACCAACGCGCCTTTCCGAAATCACTCTTCTGGGCGTTCTGGACTATCTCACTCGTGGTTAGCTCGGCCAGCGGTAACAGCTCGCGGGAAACCGGTGTCTCAGGCGGTGGCAGCGCAATCGGAATGTCCGACTGATCGAACGTCGATATCGTGTACTGTCCTGGATTCGCCGGGTCGGTCTCGTGCTGGCTGCCGTGCTCCAGGTGCATGCGCAGAACGTCGCCTTCCGTTACTACGACAGCTCGTTGCGCCAGCGTAACTTTGGGAGCGGCCGGATTGCCGATGTCGGCGAGAAAAACATTCCTCCAGACTGCTGCACCTGACGCAGGCTGCACGTCCTGTACGTACAAGACGTAGCCCTTCAAATCTTCATAGAAAACGCGCGGTTGAATTTCGAAAGAGATCTGCGAGGTTTTCAGCGAATTTTGCAGGTTCGCCAGCGCTGCTGCGGAGCGCGGCGCGATGAACACATTGTTCATTGCGCTCACAGCCAGGGCTCCCAAAGCAAAAATGCTCACTATGGCAACGAAACGCCAGGCTCCAATGCCGCTTGCGCGTAGCGCGGTCACTTCGCTGTCCGCTGCCATGCGCGACAGTCCAATGAGAATGCCGACGAGCACTCCCATGGGCAACGTGAATGTGAGAGCGCTGGGAACTGTCAGGAAGAAGATTTCGGCGACGCTGGGAATCGGGGCGCTGTTACGAACCACTAACTCCAGGATCCGGCTCACGTCGCGCATGAAGATCACGAACGTGAATAGCGCGGCCCCAATTACGCCGTGAGAGAAGACTTCCCACAGGATGTACCGAGTTAAAATCCGCATTCCACTGGCTTGCCAGCCGTTCCGCGCCAAGTTCAGTCTAGCATTCGCTGCTTCGGCTATTTTGATTACACTGGCTACGAATGCCCGCCATTCGTCTCATCTTTCTGTGGCACATGCATCAGCCCTTCTACAAGGACCTGATGACCAGCGAATATCGTCTCCCCTGGGTGCGCATGCATGCGCTTAAAGATTATTACGGAATGGTGAAGCTGCTGGACGAATTTCCGGGAGTGCACCAGAACTTCAACCTCGTACCATCGCTCCTGGTACAGATCGAGGAGTACGTCGAGGGCGTAGCGAGAGACCCCTGGCAGGACGTGGTCCGCAAGCGAGCTTCCGACCTAACTCCGCACGAGCAGGCATTTGCGCTGAAATATCTTTTTCAGGCCAATCACACGCATCAGGTTGCCAGGTATCCTCGATATCTCGAGTTGCTCAATAAGCGGATGCGTTTCCCTTCCGCTGAAGCCGCCGCTAAGGAATTTTCACAGCAGGAGTTCACCGACCTGCAAGTCTTATCGCAGGTGGCGTGGTTTGATGAATTCTTTCTCGAAGAACCCGGCCTCGCGGAGCTTGTAGCCAAGCAGCGCGGGTATTCATACGAAGACCAGGAGCTCGTAGGCGAGCAAGAGAAGCGCATCCTTGCGGCCGTGATTCCTGCGTATCGCGACGCGGCGAGTCGCGGCTCGGTGGAACTCTCGACCACACCGTTCTACCATCCCATCCTGCCGCTACTGTGCGACTCGAACAATGGCCGAGTCAGCAGTCCGGGCCTGCCGCTGCCGCGGAGACGATTTCTGCAAACCAATGACGCTCGCGAGCAGGTGCGTCGCGCGATCGCCTTGCACCAGCAAACTTTCAAGGAAAAACCTGCGGGCATGTGGCCTTCGGAAGGAAGCGTCTCGAACGAAGTTCTTACACTTGCTCGCGAAGCGGGACTGAAATGGATCGCCAGCGACGAAGGGGTGCTCGGCCGCTCCACTCAAAGTTATTTCGAGCGCGACTCCGGAGGTCGCTTGTCGCCAGACTCCGCGCAGCGTCTTTATCGGCTGCATCAGAACGGCGAAGGCAAGGGTGCTGTTTCGATCGTCTTTCGCGACCACAACCTATCCGATCTTATCGGGTTCGTTTACTCGGGCATGCCGGCCAAAGATGCTGCAGCGCACTTCGTCAGAAGCATCAAGAGCAACGCCGAGCCAGTGTTGGCCGGCGGCCGCGATGCGTTTGTGCCCATCATCCTCGACGGTGAAAACGCCTGGGAACACTTTCCTGCCTCGGGGCGAGAATTCCTGCGGCGGCTGTACGAGGCCTTGCAGAAGGATTCCCAAATTGAACCTCTCACTATCTCTGAGGTGATAGCCAACAGCGGTCAGCCTGCGACATTGTCGTCTCTCGTTCCCGGCTCATGGATCAACGCTAATTTCAACGTGTGGATTGGCGCGCCGGAAGACAATCT
>JAFAUE010000501.1 GCA_019243475.1 Acidobacteriota bacterium
GCATATAGCCTCGATTTGCGCTCGCTGGCGTTGTTCCGAATTGGGCTTGCGCTAGTTCTGCTGGGCGACCTGCTCGTTCGCTCGTTTGACCTGACTGCGTTTTATACCGATTGGGGAGTGCTCCCGCGCGCGGCTCTGCTCGACAAATTCGCGCCCGCGGACCGCTTCTCCATTCACCTGATGAGCGGGCAGCCGTTTTTCCAATGGCTGCTGTTCGGCGTTGCAGCCATCTTCGCCTTCATGCTGCTCTTCGGCGTTAAGACGCGCTTCGCCGCTGTTGCGAGCTGGTTGATGCTGGTGTCGCTGCAGAACCGCAATCCGGAGATTCTTCAGGGCGGCGACGTTTATCTGCGCCAGCTGGCGTTCTGGGCGATGTTTCTGCCGATTGGCGCGCTTTACTCTGTGGACAGCGCACTGAATACGTCGTCGCAACAGGAGGCATCCGGCAGAAAAAAGTTTTCCTTCTTCTCCGTTCCCGGATTGGCACTGCTGATTCAGGTCGCGCTGGTCTATATCTTCGCCGTAGTCCTGAAAACCGGATCCGCCTGGCACTCGGAGCACAGCGCGGTGTACCTGGCGCTGAATATTCAGCAGATGTCCACGCCGATAGGACACTTGCTCCTGCATTTTCCCCGACTGCTTCCCTGGCTGACCCGCGGAACGCTTTTCTACGAAGGCCTGATACCGGTGCTGGTGTTGATGCCTTTGTTCTTTGGGCCAGTCAGAACGCTCGCTGCGCTGCTGATTATCATTCTTCACGCGTCGCTGGGTCTCTCCATCCGCCTCGGACACTTTCCGTGGATAGCGGGAATCGCCACGCTGGCGTTGCTTCCCGGATGGTTCTGGGAACGAGCTCTGCCAAAAACGTGGCGGGATCGCGTCGCGACCGCCGGCTCGGAACTGCGCGTGTACTACGACGATATCTATCCTTTCTGCAAGAAGTCGGCTTGCGTGCTGCGGACGCTGCTGCTGATTCCGCGCTCCGAGTTAGTGGCGATTCGGGAATCAGTACCGGTTTGGAACGAGATGTATGACCGTCACAGCTGGATGGCAATCGCCGCCGATGGTCAGCGCCGCTTTGGATTCGACGGCCTGCTGTGCGTGTTTTCCCATTCGCCTCTGTTTTCCTGGATAGCGCAGTGCTGCAGGCCGGCGTGGACTCAATGGGTAGGAGACGCGGTTTGCCGCGCGATGCAATCGCGCCGCGAAAAGCTGAGTGAGCTCACGGTCTGGTTCAAGTTCCACGCGCGCCGGCCGGGAACCGCATGGTATGTAAACGTCGCCGCCTTCTTCCTGATCCTCTATATCGTTCTCTGGAATGTCACCGGCATAACTCATATTCCGTTTCGTCCTGCTCAGGAAAAGCTGGCAATCACGCTGGACCTCGATCAGTCCTGGGACATGTTCGCACCGTATCCGCTCACCTATGACGGGTGGTACGTCATTGAGGGACACTTGCGCGACGGATCGAATGTGGATGTGCTCCATCCCAGCGAGCCGGTCAGCTACGAGCAGCCGGACAGCATCGCCGACCAGTACAAGAACGAGCGCTGGCGGAAATATCTGATGAATCTGTCGCTGCCGGAAAACACCGATTACCGGCTCTACTACGCGCGCTCTTTCTGTCGCTCCTGGAACACCGGCCGTTCGTCTTACGACCAGCACGCCCTCATCACCTTCGATATCTTCTTTATGGCCCACCAGAACTCGATCTCCAAGCCGCCGACGGGATTCACCCGCGACGTTCTCTGGCACCATGAGTGCTTTAAGTAGAACGGGCGGGAGACTCTCTTGATCAAAAAGATCTAAGAATCGATCGGCACAAGAAGCCCTTGTAGGGGCAGGCAAGGAGCCAGTCTGTTAATCCTTCGCGAAATGATGCGATTTGGCGAAGACGGTACTCTCCAGAGCCGAGACGCTCGACTTCGAATTCCTGACCAGGTCGGATGCCATCCTGGCGCCGAAATTCTGCCGGCAGTACGATCCTCCCATTTGAGGAAACGGTTGTCTTCACGCGAGCAAGATACCTTCTTAGTATTAACGTCTCAAGCCGCGAATGCGGGTCGGCGTTGTGAAACCACCTTACGCTACACTTTTGCTCCATGATCCGCCAGATCGCACCTCAGTTCTTTACTACCGACATTCCCGGCACGCTCGCCTACTACAAAGACAAGCTTGGCTTCGAATGCCTAGGGACATGGCAGGATCCTCCGGTTTACGCCATCGTGGCGCGCGATCAGCATGCCATTCATTTCCGCTGCGCTCCGCCGCCTACAGACAATCCGGACAAATACGCCGACGAACTGCTCGACGCATACCTTCGTGTCGAGGATGTGGACGCGCTCTATGCGGACTACGCCGCCCGCGGAGTGGAGTTCACGCGGGAACTTGGCGACACGCCATGGCGCTCGCGGGAGTTTGTACTGAAAGATTGTGATGGCCGTCTGCTGGCCTTCGGCGCCAACTTGTAGCCAATCTTCGCGACACCAATCGCAATATGGTTCGCGCTCCTATGCACCACTATTTCGACGTGACAAGCTAACTTGACATCTGCACCCCGGCCGCGCATACTCATATGGAAAGTAAGCTTGACATGCCGCCGGGAGTCACAAACCGGGTAAAGGAGTTGCGCGCGGCGCGCGGATGGACTCAGGAGCATCTGGCAGAGGCGGTCGGAGTATCGCGGCAGAGCGTGAACTCAATCGAACGCAACCGCTACGTTCCCAGCCTCCCCCTGGCACTCACGTTCGCCCGCGTCTTCGGCCTGCCGACCGATGAAGTTTTCAAGCTGGAGAAGAAAAAATGAGAGTCCTTGGCAAGGAGATCGATGAACGCTTCTTTACGCATCGTCAGCGTTCCACCAGCACGGCCGGGATAGTAAGCGCGGTCGGTGCTCTTCTCCTGTTCGCTTACCGGTTTTACTGGCAACATCGCCCAAATTGGGACTTGCTGGCGATCGGGACTCTGTTCGTCGCAGTCAAGCTGACTCTCATGATCTGGTATCACCTCACCGATTAATCATAAGTAAAAGGATGGGACTGTCATGTTTCTTAAAAAAGAAAATCGAAATCCGAAGCTGGTGCTGCAAGCCGGCTTGTGGACGTTTGTATTGGCCGGCTTCCTCAACATGTTCTTGCACCCAACCGCACGCGTAGGAGACGGAGTGATCGACGGCGTGAAAGGGCTATGCTACGGACTCAGCTTCGGGCTGCTGCTGCTGAGCTTGTTACTTCGCAGGAAAGGAGCGTCGAACTCGGCGTAAATACCGAGCGGTCTGGATTTGTACTCCTCATTCGTCGTCTTGCAGCGAGTACACTTCGCAGCATGATTGCACGAGAGATGCCGGGGCTGCCGCTGATGGCGACTGGTGTTGCGGTAGGAGTCCTGTGGGCAACTGGTCGTATAAGCAACCCATTCGCGCTTGTTGTTGCAATCTTGTTGTTCTTAACGGGCGCAAGTTTCTTCGGCAAAACAAGCCGCTTCGCTGAAAGACTTCGTCCGCTCATCGGCAAGAGCGTGCGTGTGACGGTTTGGGGTTCGGAACTGCCGGATCATGCCGGCTGCAAGTTCAGGGTTCAAAGCGTGCGATCCTTGGGAGCCGGTCTGCACCTTTATCTGCGGCCGCTGCCCGACGGTTCTTCAATCCACTTAAAGGTCGCTCAGCCGCTCGAAACGATCGTGGGAGACTCACACGTTGAGATTAGCCATGGCAAATATGTCGAATGGGCCGGAAGGAAGATCAGAAAGGACGAACGAGAGAAGGCGCTAGTCCTCATCGTCGAGAGTTGATTGCGCCGTTTTGCAGGCGCGAGCGTGGCGGATTCAGTTACGGCGATTGGAGCAAACGCAGGGGCACGACCTTTCCGTAATGTCGTCAATCCTCATCGAAAGTAAATATCTCTCAGTTAACCCCAAGGGTCGTGTTAACCGGTCGCTAAAAGGAGAGGAGACGCTGCACTTCGTCACTTAACGCAGTGGGAGACTCGCCTTTGCGGACGAGAGAGTTCACGGCGGCGAGCGCGTCGGGCGAGATGTCGTCCACGCCGCTGAACATGACGATAGGGACGTTGGGATTTTTTTCGCGGAGCTTGCGGGCTACGGTGCCACCGTCGAGATCGGGCATGCGGTAGTCAACGACCACCAGGTCCACATGATGGTTCCCGAATGCGGCGATGCCGTCGCGTCCGCCGGTGGCGACTACTACGTCGTAACCTTTGGAATGCAACATGGCGCGCTGCATGAGGACTTGCGTTTCATCGTCGTCGATGCAGAGCAGAACCCGGTGGCTGGTGCGTACTTTCGCGGCGCCCGATGGCTCCGCCGTTTTAGACGGCATTGCCTACTCGCTTTGGCTGGATGCGCTCGATAGTGCGCAAGAGCACGTCAGGCGATTCGCCTTTGGTGAGATAAGCGTCCACATCTTTCAACTGTTCTTTGGTCAGATCGATGTAGGCCGACAACATGATGATAGGAACGCTTGGCTTCAGCGCGCGAATCCGGGCCGCGACTTCGTCGCCATTCATCTGCGGCATCTTGTAGTCCACGATCACGGTGTGAACGTGCTCGCGCTCGAGCAGCTTGAGTCCTTCCGGTCCGCTCTGCGCGAGCAGAACTTTGTAACCATGGGTCTCGAGCACCAGTTTGCGCATTGTGAGGACGGTGGGTTCGTCGTCGATACAGAGCAGGGTCAGAGCCAAAACGGGGCCTACTTTCCGACGGGCGCTTCTCGACCCAGCATAACAGTAGCTTCTAGTAAATGGCGGATTCTCTTACCTTAGTTCGCGCGCTTCTGCTACTCTGTGCGGTTTGCTTTGAGGATTATGCCCAACCTATCTAAATTGCTGATTTCCCTGTGTCTTGTTAGTACCATTTTCGTCGGAACAGAGCACGCTGCGTCGCCGGCCGACAGCAAGAAAAACTCCCCCTCCTCGCCCGCCCCTTCGTCATACGAACAGGCTCAGCCGCAACGCGAGAACCTCGACTACAACATGTATCAGCGCATCCGGGACGAAGCCATCGGGCACTCCCATGTGATGGAGTATGCCTCGGCGCTCGACGACGATATCGGCCCACGGCTGACCGGCTCGCCGAATGTAAAGCGCGCCAATGAATGGACGCGTGACCAGCTTACCGCCATGGGTTGCAGCAACGCTCACCTGGAAGACTGGGGCGAATTCGGGGTGGGATGGCAGCAGCTGAATGCCTGGGCGCACATGACGTCACCAGATACGGCCGTGTTCATCATGCAGGCGGCGCCGTGGTCGCCGGCGACGCAGGGCGCGGTAAGCGGCCCGGCTACCTGGGTCGAGATCAAAGAGGAAAAGGACTTCGACAACTACAAAGGCAAGCTCGCGGGAAAGATCGTGCTGTACGGCGATATGCGCGAGGTCAGTCCCGTCGATAAGCCGCTGTTCAACCGCATGGATGACGACGGAATCAAGCGCATCACACAATATCCGCTGAACAAGCACACGCCGGACAATTTCTCTCAATTTCTCAAACGGCTGGAGTTTCGCGAGAAGGTCGGCAAGTTCCTGGCATCGGAGAAGGCGCTCGCCGTCCTCGTCCCCAGCCGTGATGGCCGCAATAACGGAGGTTCGGGCGGCACCATCTTCGACGATACCGGATCGACCTTTGGTTGGTTTGTGTATCAGCGCGAACATGCGAGTCCGCTGCCGGTTGGAGTGGTTGCCATCGAGAACTATGGCCGTGTGTATCGGCTGCTGAAGGCGCGCGTGCCGGTGAACATCGAGATGAATATTGACACCAAATTTACCGGCGATCATGAGCACGGCTTTGATACCGTCGCGGAGATTCCCGGAACGGATCCGAAGCTGAAGGACGAAATCGTGATGGTCGGCGGCCATCTCGATTCCTGGGCATCCGGCACTGGAGCTACGGACAATGGGGCAGGCACGGTGGTGGCAATGGAAGTGATGCGCGTGCTGAATGCGCTGAAGGTCCAGCCACGGCGCACAATTCGCGTCGGACTGTGGACGGGCGAAGAGGAAGGCGAGTTCGGCTCCTATAACTACGTGAAGCAGCACTTCGGCCTCGTTCCGCGCTCCGCTGCGCCGGAAGAACTCAAGATCACTGAATTCGATCGCAAGCCCGCGGGGCCGATTGAGACGAAGCCGGACTATCAGAAGATCTCTGCGTATTTCAATTTGGACAATGGCAGCGGACGCATCCGGGGAATTTATCTGCAGGAGAATGCGGCCGTCTTTCCGATCTTCGCGCAATGGATGGAGCCGCTCAAAGATCTGGGCGTCACCACAATCAGCATGCGTAACACCGGCGGCACGGATCACGAGGCCTTCGACGCGATTGGCATACCGGGTTTTCAGTTCATCCAAGACGGCCTGGATTACGGCTCGCGCACGCATCACTCGAACATGGACACCTATGAGCGTTTGCAGGCTGAGGATCTGGCGCAGGCGGCCGCGGTGGAAGCAATCTTCGTGTACAACGCCGCCATGCG
>JAFAUE010000254.1 GCA_019243475.1 Acidobacteriota bacterium
GTCGACGGCGTCGTCCATTATTGCGTGACCAATATGCCAGGCGCGGTGCCGCATACTTCAACCTTGGCGCTGACCAATGCGACTTTTCCCTACGTCCTCAAGCTGGCCAGTCAGGGAGCGCAAGCGGCGATCAAATCCGATCCGGGAATTCGTGAAGGAGTCAATACCTTCGATGGACACCTAACCTACTCCGCTGTCGCCGAATCGCAGCGCAAGCCGTGGAAGCCGGTGAAAGAGCTCGTAGCGTAGAGAATCAGGGTTATCGGGAGAAGAAGAATCGGGTATCGGACCATCGAAGAATCGGGTTATCTGGCCATCGGGTGATCGGGTTATCTAAACCCGAATTTCTCAAAACCGAGGACTGGGTGAATTGAACGCTCGATGACCAAAATCATCGATTCGATAACCCGATGAACCGATAACCCGATGAACCGATAACCCGATGAACCGATAACCCGATGAACCGATAACCCGATGACCCGATCTCCCGATGACCCGATCTCCCGATGACCCGATCTCCCGATGACCCGATCTCCCGATGACCCGATCTCCCGATGACCCGATTCTTCGATTCCCCCTCCCGCCCTATAATCTCTACAGTTAACCGCTAATTCCCGTGCCATCGAACAGCACCAATCCGGCGCCGCGCGGACGCCGCGGCCTGATCATTGTTCTCGCTGCATTGATTTTCCTGCTGTTGCTCGTCCTCATCTCACAACAAGCTTTCAATCTCACATTTCTTCGGCCAGGAAGCGCCGAGCAGACTGTAATTCTGACTTCGCTTTCCGCTCTGGTGTTCCTGCTCTTCGTTGCCTTGACGTTCGTTCTGTTGCGCAATCTGCTGAAGCTTCTAAGCGAGCGCCGCGGCGGAGTGCTGGGTTCGCGCTTTCGTACCAAAATGGTATTCGGAGCGCTGCTGATGTCGTTCACGCCGGCGCTCTTCATGTTTCTGTTCACGTACCTGCTCACTAACCGCTCTATTGACAGATGGTTTTCGCGCCCAGTTCAGGACCTGAGTGAAGGCTCGCAGCGGGTGGCCTCGCTGCTGGTCGAGTACGCGCAGACAAATGCGCAGGCCGAAGCACAGAGTCTGGCCGCCAATGCTCGGCTGCAGCGCGCCTTCGATCTTCGCGATTCCGACGCGCTCAAGACCATCCTGCAGGAGCACGCCCCGGCGTTGCAGGGAGGGTTTGCGGTCGTGTTGCGCAGCCACGTTCCCCTCGCGTCGATTGCGGTTCCTTCCGATTGGTCTCAGCTTGGAGACCCGCTTTTTCGCTCCATCGGTGAACGCCGATTGCGCTGGGGAAACGCCGAGTACATGGTGGGCGAGAATGGTATTGGCAAGAGCGGGATGATCATCGTCGCCGTGCCGCTGCCGGAAAGTTTTGGCAGCACGATGACCGACATCGCGAAGAGTCAGCACGACTATCAGCAGCTGGCAGTGTCCGGCAAAGCCCTTCGACGTACATACATCCTGCTGCTGCTCCTGATCACCGCATTGGTGCTCTTCGCCGCCACATGGCTCTCTCTGTTCATTTCCAAACTGGTGACGCGGCCGGTGGCCGCGCTCGCCGAAGCGACCGAGGAATTGTCGCAGGGACATTTTTCTTATCGTGTCGCTGTGGCGGCCGCAGACGAGCTCGGAGAACTGGTGGCATCCTTCAACCGCATGGCTGCCGAGCTCGAAGAGAGTCGCGCAAAGATCGAGCAATCCTCGCGCGAACTGGCGCAGGCGAACTCCGACATCGAACAGCGACGTCGCCAGACGGAAACCATTCTGGAAAATATTCCTACCGGCGTGCTCTCCCTCGATGCTCCGGGCAAAGTCCGGCATGCCAATCCGGCGTTTGTGCGCCTGCTGAAATTCGGCGAAGATTCAGCCTCTAATTCTTCCCCCGCGACCTTTGAAGGTGCGTCGTTGCGCGACATCTTCGGGGGAGAGATCGCCGCGCAGATGTTTCATCTGTTGCGCAAGGCCGACCGCATGGGAACGACGACCAGCCAGTTTGAACTTCAGTCGGGAAGCGGAAAATTGAGCGTAGCCATTACCGTGGCCTCTTTGCGCATTGAACGCCAGCGGCTTGGCTATGTAATGGTCTTCGAGGATTTTACGGAACTCCTGCGCGCGCAAAAACAAGCCGCCTGGCGCGAGGTTGCGCGACGCGTCGCGCACGAAATTAAGAATCCGCTTACTCCTATCGCACTCTCCGCCGAGCGAATTCGCAGGCACCTTGAACGCGGAGCTCCGCCGGACCAGAACTCCATGGCGGTGATGCAGGGCTGTGCCGAAACCATCGGTGGCGCGGTGGAAACGGTTCGGCAGCTGGTCGACGAATTTTCGACGCTCGCGCGATTCCCTACGGCCCAGCCTCGTCCCAGCGAAATCAATGGCATCATCGAGAGCGCTCTGCAGCAATTCAGCGGACGTCTCGACGGAGTTCGGATTCGCACCGACCTGGCCCCCGATCTCCCGCCGGTCCTCGCCGATCCCGACGCTATGCGCCGAGCTATCGCGAACCTGGTGGACAACGCAGCCGAGGCGCTTCACGACTCCATGCTGAAGGAGATCTTCATCTCTACTTCTCTGGTGGAAACGCGAGACACAGTGGAGATTGTGGTCGCCGATACAGGCCACGGCGTCACCGGCGAAATGAAAGAGAGGCTCTTCCTGCCTTATTTCTCGACCAAAAAACGAGGCACCGGCCTCGGTCTGCCAATCGTGAGCCGCATCATGCAGGAGCACAACGGCTCAATACGCGTAGAGGAAAACCAACCGGTGGGCGCGCGTTTCGTTCTGGAACTACCGGTCGCTGCAGAAGTGATCGTCGCCTGACAAACGCTATAACAGTAGGGCACGTCGCAGCCGAATCTAGCGTCAGCTCACCGGAGTGAGGCGAAAGACGCGCCCAAACTTCGCCGCTGTTTGCCAATCTTGCCGGCGCAAGGCAGCGCGAACCTGGTCGAGCTTGTTAGCGTCTTCCATCGAAAGGTATGGGGACCAGCCATCAGGAGTCTCAATCAAGTCAACTGCTACTTCTGCGACAAATTCCCCTTCCTGTACTAGCTTTTTGTAGCTCTTAGTCACAGCCGTCTCCTGAAATCGGGCGACCAGCGCTTCGGGTCGGGCCGATAAGCCGTTACAAGTACCGCGGGTCCTTGGGTATTCCGGGCGATTCCCCATACTACATGCATAGGATCGCCCGAGGAGTCTCGTTGCAGCACAAGCACACAAGGTCCTTTCAAGTACTCAGGGTAGTCCTCAACGAGAATGGCCTCTTCAAAACCTTTAAGTACTTCCGAGAAGGTGATGCCATCTTTCGAGAGTTCGTCATATCCATGCTCGGAAATTCTCAACTGCTTTTTCCCGACCAGCTCTCGAATCAGATCAAGGGTCCGGCTCACACCTCAGTTTGTCATCTGTCCAGCAAAACGGCAATCTTTCCTCCAACGATACAATCAATCTTCCCCATGAACTCTATTCTGGTGGTCGACGACGAAGCTGAGATTCGCAAGTCTCTGCGCGGCGTGTTGGAAGACGAGAACTACAAAGTGGCCGTCGCTGAGAGCGGCGAGACCTGTCTCGATCTCGTGAAGGCTCGTTCGTTCGACGTGGTTCTGCTCGACATCTGGCTACCGGGCATTGACGGCCTCGAGACTCTGGAGAAGATCAAAGAGCAGGAAGACCCTCCAGAGGTCATCATCATCTCCGGACACGGCACCATCGAAACCGCCGTTCGCGCCACCAAGCTTGGCGCATTTGACTTCCTGGAAAAGCCGCTCTCGCTGGAGCGCACGCTCATTCTCATCAAGAATGCCATGCAGGCGCGCCGGCTGCGCGGCGAGAATCGCGAGTATCGCAAGCAGCTGGAGGCCAAGAGCGTCATCGTCGGCGAGAGCGTTCCGACCAAGGCCCTCCGCCAGCAGATCGCGCTGATGGCTCCTACGAACGGGCGAGTATTGATTTACGGAGAATCCGGAACGGGAAAAGAGCTCGTGGCTCGCGCCATTCATAGTCAGAGCCTGCGCGCGGAAAATGTCTTCATGGAAATGAACTGCGCGGCGATTCCCGAAGACTACATCGAGGCCGAGCTGTTCGGCTTTCGCAACTCTGCCGGACCGGGCGGCATGGCGGAAAAGACAGGCACATTCGAACGCGCCGACGGAGGCACGCTATTTCTCGACGAAGTCGGCGACATGAGCCTCAAGACCCAATCCAAAGTCCTGCGCACGCTCGACGAACAGCGCTTCACTCCGGTGGGAGCTCAGGAAGAAGTCTCAGTCGACGTCCGCGTGATTGCCTCAACCAACAAGAATCTCGAAGACGAGATTGCCGGCGGCAACTTCCGCGAAGACCTGTTTTATCGCCTGAATGTGATCCCTTTCTATGTGCCTCCGCTGCGCGAGCGTCTCGAGGATATTCCCCTTTTGGTAAAGCACTTCTTGAAGGAATTCTCCTCGCGCTACAGCCGCAGGACGCGGGAAATTTCCGACGAAGCCGTGGATGTTCTCATGAAGTACTCCTGGCCGGGAAATGTGCGAGAGTTGAAGAACGTGATAGAACGCATCGTGATCATGAATCCTCAAGCCGCGAAGGTCGAACGCAAACATCTTCCGCCGCTGGTCTATCGCGATGGCACGCGGCGCTCTGCGACTCCGGAATTTTCGTCTCTGCAGCAGGCGCGCGCCGCCTATGAGCGTGATTACATTCTCAAGAAGCTCGACGAGGCCAAAGGCAACATCAGCCGCGCTGCCGAGATTCTGGGCCTGGAGCGCAGCCACCTGTATCGAAAGATGAAGGCCTTGGGGATATCAGTCAAAGAATGAGGGCACGATCTCGCCGGTATGCATTGACTTTGCTTTTCCTTCGCCATATCATTGAGTTGTAGAAGTCCCTCCAATGCCTTCCTCTGTGGTTCCAGAAGCTGGCCCTTTCAGCGTTCCGCCGGCGCTTGCCTGGGCGCATCCGCTGGTGCAGGAGTGGTTTGTCCGCAAGTTCGCCACGCCGACCGAGCCGCAGGAAGAAGGCTGGCCGCACATTCTGTCCGGACGTTCCACTCTCATTTCTGCGCCGACAGGCTCCGGAAAGACTCTATCCGCGTTTCTCGCTTGCATCGATCAGCTCATCCGAAAAGCGGTAAGGGGTCACCTCGAGGACCGGATTGAAGTTGTTTACGTCTCGCCGCTAAAGGCTCTCGGCAATGACATTCAAAAGAACCTTGAACGGCCGTTGGCGGAGATTGCCGAACTCGCGGGCGAGCGCGGCTATCTTATGCCGCAGATTCGCACGTTCGTGCGCACCGGCGACACGCCTGCTGCCGACCGGCAGCGCATGCTCAAGTCGCCGCCGCACATTCTCGTCACTACACCTGAGTCGCTATACATCCTGCTGACAGCGGAAAAGAGCCGCGAACTGCTGCGCGACGTCGAGACCGTAATCGTCGATGAGATTCACGCCATTGCCGACGACAAGCGCGGCGCACACCTCGCCATCACGCTTGAGCGTCTCGACACCCTCGCCCATCGCAAGCCCATTCGCATCGGACTTTCGGCCACGCAGAAGCCGATTGAATTGGTAGCCGACTTTCTCGCTGGCGCGTCCGGCGAGCCTCAGATCGTGAACGTCGGCCACAAGCGCAAGCTGGATCTCGCGGTCGAAGTTCCGCCTAGCCCTCTGGCAGCGGTGATGACCCATGAGATGTGGGACGAGATCTACGACCGGCTGGTGCAGCTCATCGAGCAGCATCATTCGACGCTGATTTTCGTGAACACCCGTTCTTTCGCCGAGCGCATAGCGCACGCGCTGGCCGATCGCCTCGGCGAAGATTCCGTTGCCGCTCACCACGGCAGCCTCTCCCGCAAGCTGCGCCTGCACGCTGAGTCTCGTCTGCGCAAAGGCGAATTGCGCGCGCTGGTCGCTACCGCCTCTCTCGAATTGGGAATTGATGTCGGGCACATCGATCTCGTGTGCCACATAGGCTCCCCGCGTTCGATTGCGGTGATGCTGCAGCGCGTTGGCCGCGCCGGACACTGGCGCGGAGCGATTCCTAAAGGACGCATTTTCCCCACGACTCGCGACGAGCTCATCGAATGCGCTGCCCTGGTCCGCGCCATCGAAGCCGGCGATCTCGACGCGCTGATCATCCCCGAGGCGCCGCTCGATGTGCTCGCCCAACAGATTGTTGCTATGTGCGCCGCCGACGACTGGCGTGAACGCGACCTCTACGAAGTGCTTCGGCGCGCCTATCCCTATCGGCATTTGAGTTACGACGACTACGACAAGATCGTCACCATGCTCTCCGACGGCATTGCCGCGAGCCGCGGTCGTTACGGCGCCTACCTCCATCGCGACCGCGTGAATGGCGTGCTGAAGGCTCGTCGCGGAGCCCGCATGATCTCGGTCACCAATGGCGGAGCGATTCCCGACAATTCGCTGTACACCGTGGTTGCTCTTCCCGAAGAAGCCGTGGTCGGCACTCTGGACGAAGACTTCGCGGTCGAGAGCCAGCGTGGCGACATCATGCTGCTCGGCAGCACGAGCTGGCGGATTCACCGCGTAGAGTCGAGCGGCCGCGTGGTGGTTGAAGACGCGCAGGGAGCTGCGCCGACCATTCCATTCTGGCGCGGAGAAGCCCCGGCGCGTACTCCTGAATTGTCGCGTCAGGTCGCTGCCATTCGCTCGAGAGTCGATGAGCTGACTCCGAACGTAACGCCAGAGGCGATTCTTCCCGGCATTCCCGAGGTGGCATCGGCGGTGGAGTGGCTCAAGAACGAGTGTCACGTGGAAGACTCGGCCGCCGAACAGATCGTCGAGTACATCGTTACCGGCCGGGCCGTCCTCGGCGCGGTTCCCACGCATACCACCATCATCGCCGAGCGTTTCTTCGACGAAGGCGGCGGCATGCAGCTGGTCATACATGCGCCCATGGGAGCGCGCATTAACAAAGCCTGGGGCCTGGCCCTACGCAAGCGTTTCTGTCGCTCGTTCAACTTTGAGTTGCAGGCTTCAGCCACCGAGAATGGATTGAACATCGCGCTCGCCGAGCAGCACAGCTTTCCGCTCGCCGATGTCTTCGAGTTCCTGCGCGGCGAGAGCGTGCAGGAGATCCTGGAGCAGGCGGCGCTGCCATCGCCGATCTTCAAGACGCGCTGGCGCTGGGACGCAGGCCGCTCGCTTGCCCTGCTGCGTTACCGAAATGGGAAGAAAGTTCCGCCCCAGATTCTCCGCATTCGTTCCGAGGACCTGCTTGCGTCAGTCTTTCCGGACGTAGCTGCCTGCCAGGAAAACATTGAAGGCGATATCAAGATTCCCGATCATCCATTGGTTCGTGAGGTTATGAAAGACGTGCTCACCGAGGCCATGGATATCGACGGCCTTAAAGCCTTGCTGCAGGGGATGTCCGACGGCTCGATCCGCCTGCTGGCCATCGACACTCCGGTGCCGTCGCAGTTCTCGCACGAGATTCTCAACTCTGCGCCGTATGCTTATCTGGACGATGCTCCGCTCGAAGAACGGCGGGCACGCGCGGTGGAAATGCGCCGCACGCTTCCCGATTCGGTTCTTCAGGAAGTTGGCGGACTCGACCTCAGCGCCATCGAGCAGGTCCGCGAGGAAGCCTGGCCCGATATTCGCGACGCCGACGAGCTGCACGACGCTTTGCTCACTCTGTTCGCTCTTCCGGAAACTCCTGAGGACGCCGTTGCCCAGACGCCCTCGGCTGCGTTCAATTCCTTTAATTCAGGCGAGGAACCGATCCGCTCGGAAGATTTCGTCCTGAATCATCCGACGACAGCCTGGCGACCATTTTTTGAGGATCTCGCAGGCCAGCGCAGGGCGACGCGCGCGCGCATTGGACTGCGTCATTTCTGGGTCGCTGCGGAGAAGCTTACCAGCTTCCAGGCTCTCTATCCCGATTCGGAACTTCTCCCTGCCATCGACTCTGCGGAGCGCGAGTCGCTCACAGCCGACGACGCGCGGCTCGCCATG
>JAFAUE010000364.1 GCA_019243475.1 Acidobacteriota bacterium
TGCAATTATCTGCGCACTGCCGGCATTTTCAGCCAAGATTTCCACACCTGCTACCACCAGCGCCAAACGCCCCACTCGCAAGGTAAGCGAATCCAGCCGTGCTCAGAAAAAAATGAGCAGTCTGCGCCACAGTCGCCGGGTGAGGTATTCCCGTCGGCGTCGGCGGTATTACGAGCATTTCACAGCTAACTCCTTTGCCGCCACAGACCAAACGGTCGGGGATATCACCGCCGGCGAAGACCCAGTTGTCCGCCAGGCGGCGATTGATGCTCTAGGCAACATGAATGGCACCGTGGTCGCGATTGACCCGACCAATGGCCGCATTCTGGCGATGGTGAATCAAAAGCTCGCGCTTTCGGAAGGCGCGACTCCATGCTCAACCATCAAGTTGTCGGTCGGACTCGCTGCTCTTAGTGAGGGCATCATCACGCGCAATACTCCGGTCCGCATCAGCGCTCATCACTACATGACGCTGACCGACGCGCTTGCCAAGTCAAACAACCAGTACTTTGAAGCACTCGGACGCAAGCTGGGCTTTGAGCGCGTTCGCCGCTACGCGACCGAATTTGGACTGGGCGAGCTCGCCGGCTACAACATCGAAGGCGAGCACCTTGGAATCTATCCAGATGAGGAGCTTCCCGCGAGTTTAGGCGGAGTCGGTCGCATGTGCTCCTTCGGCGACAGCATTTCGATGACGCCTCTGCAGCTCGGCGCACTGGTCTCAGCGATGGCAAATGGGGGAACGCTTTACTATCTGCAGCATCCGACTAGCCCCGAAGATGTTCTGAACTTTCAACCGAAAGTGAAACGGACGCTTGACATCGCCAAGTATCTGCCGGAGATGAGCGATGGCATGGCGGGCGCAGTCCAATATGGAACTGCCCGCGGATTGCGTATCAATTTCTCCGAAGAACAGATTCTGGGTAAGACAGGCACTTGCTCCAATGCGGGAACGCGCTTTGGATGGTTTGCTTCCTATGCGAATACGCCCTACGGCCACATCGTCACCGTGGTGTTCCTCGAAGGCGGGCGGCAGACGTTCGGACCGAAAGCGGCCGAGCTGGCGGGAGTGATGTACCGCGGTCTGTATGACCACAGCTTCTTCCTGGCAAAGAGCCCTACGGAAAAAGCCGGGACCTCGACGGTTGGCGTCTCCCAGTAACCAAAAGAACCTCCTTCGCTTAGGACGCCTAACTAGCGGGTCAAATGGCTTGCCTCGCGCCGGCTTTGACCTCCAGTCCAACTGAGACGCGACCGACTCTGCTTAAGGTTTTTCTTCGCGGTCGCCCATTCGAGTCGCAACCAAATGGAGATTGCGATCTAGCACGACTTCGGTGCTGAGAGGAATTCGCCCGCTGCGAGTGGCCCGTCCCAGCGCGGTAAACCCGATATAGTCGAAGCGCAGATCGCGAAATAACACCACATACTCTTGCGATCCGGGCTCCTGCGGCTCCAGTTCCACTATGGGAAAGCGTGCCCAGTCGAGAAACGCGCGGCCCATCGGCGAGCGCTTGGCCGCAAGTGTGACTTGCGTTTCCGCCGGTTTGTAGTAAATCTGCGCATGTTCGGGCACATCGTTGCTGCTTTGCAGCCGGCTATCCAGAGGAACTTTGGCGTAGAACGAATCCGTCTCGATCAGACCTGCCCACGAGAACGGAGTGAGTGGGAACGGCATGGCCGCATCCTTCTTAACCACTTCGCCCCGATAGTCTGTGGAGCTGAGCAGCGTCACCGCACGGCGATGCTGATAATCGCGTACCCACCAGAAGCCGCAGATCGCCAGAAGCGCAGCCACCGCACAACCGCGTCCGCGAAAGACCTCTCTGCGCGCGCCGATCTCACTACCCACCAGGGCAAAGATCCCCGGCAGCACGAGTCCGAGAATCAGGACGAGCAGCATCACCGGCTCGATGATGAAGACGATGTCCCAGGAGAACCATCGCCAACTGAAGGGCAGGAGCGGCCGGACGCCGTAGTTGTTTGTAAAATCCAGCAGAATGTGGCTGAGCAGAGCCAGGATTCCAAAAAGGAACAGCAGCCCCCAGCGCGGATTGACCGGAGGAGCCTTCCCGCGGGCCGTGCGCCAGCGATGAAAGCCATAGACGAAGCCGAGCACTACCAGGGACTCGAGTGGCGCGCCGATCAAAGAATGCGTGACTCCGCGATGGTGCTGAAAGCCTTCGATCGGTCCACGAAGGTTCCAGAGAATGTCAATGTCAGGAAATTCGGCCGCCAGCGTGGTCATGAGCGTGGCATAGCCGGTGGTGCGGTTCAACCCCGCGCGGCCGAGACATGCGCCGGTGAGAAAGTGAGTAACGGGTTCCATGCTCGGCGTGCAATGGCCGCTGCTTCCGGCCGACTACATTTATACACAACTCAGAATTCAGCTTGCCGGAGGACAGCGAGCAGCGCAAAGACGACGATGGCAATTGCCAAAATGGGAATTACAATTCCTGCAGGATCCAGATGAGCGTGCTCGGGAGCCTGCCAGAGCCAGTGCCGCTCACTGCGCAAAACCAGAGAAGCGTCGCCGGGGTGCTCAATCTGCCATTGCGGCAGGAGCACGAAGAATGCCGCAGTGGGAATGCTGATCACGAGAATTACCAGTGATTGCAATGCGCGGCGATCCATCCAAAAAGTATCGAACCTCAATTCAACTATCCGAATACGACTTTTGTGGGAAAGGCGCAACGGCGTACACTGATTGGTTTGTTTAACTGCTACTTTCGAGGTAGGAATGAGACTCCGGCTTCTCCCACTTGTCCCAATCATGTGCATAACTCTCGTTGCTGTAGGCCAGAACCCACCTTCCCGATCCGAATCCGCCAATAATTCCAAGGAGCCGATTCCCGAGATTCACAGCTTCGACATGTCGGCGATGGACCGCAGTGCCGAGCCGTGTGAAGACTTCTATCAATTTGTCTGCGGCAACTGGGTAAAGAACAATCCAATACCGCCCGACCAGGGACGCTGGGGACGCTTCAGTGAGCTAGCTGAGCGTAATCGCCTCGTGGCCAAGCAAATTCTCGAGCAAGCCTCCGCCAACGACCCAAAACGGGATTCTGTCCATCAAAAGATTGGTGACTATTACCAGGCGTGCATGGACGAAGACGCGGTCAACCGCAAGGGTCTAAAGCCGCTGCAGCCGGAGCTCGATCGCATCGACGCCGTAAAAAATCGCGATGACTTAATCACTGAGATCGCGCATCTCCAAGGGATTGGAGTGAGGGCTCCGTTCTACTTCTTTCCCAATTCCGATCTGCACAACGCCGATATGGTGATCGCAAACGTCGACCAGGGTGGTCTTGGACTGCAAGACCGCGATGACTACCTGAAAGATGACGACAAGTCGAAAGAGAAACGCGAGAAGTATCTCACGCACGTGAGCAACATCTTAAAGCTGGCAGGCGATACTCAGCCCGACGAAGACGCGAAGAAGGTTATGGATGTCGAAACCAAACTCGCGCAGGCTTCAATGGACCGCATCGAGCGCCGCAAGCCCGAGAATCGCGATCACAAAATGACTCTGGCCGAATTCTCCAGCTCCGCACCGAATCTGGAATTCGCCCGCTTCATAAGCTCGACTACCGCTCCCCAGTTCAGCTCCCTGAACGTGGTGAATCCGGAATTCTTTAAGCAACTGAATGGGTTCCTCGACTCGGTGCCGCTTGACGACTGGAAAACCTATCTACGCTGGCATTTGATCCACGAATTTTCCGGCGTCTTGTCAGATCCGTTCGTGCGGGAGAACTTCGATTTCTACGGCAAATACATCGGAGGAGCCAAAGAGCTGCAGGAGCGCTGGAAACGCTGTGAACGGCTCACCGACCAGCAGCTCGGTGAAGCGCTCGGACAGCCGTATGTGAAGAAAGAATTCACGCCTCAGGAAAAGCAGCGCATGTTGAAGGAAGTCGACGAGATCGAAACCGCGCTTAAACAGGACATCGAAGGCCTCGACTGGATGACCGAGGAGACGAAAAAGCAGGCGCTGGTAAAGCTCGCGGCGATCCGCAACAAGATTGGTTATCCCAGCAGGTGGCGCGATTACTCGAAGTTGAACATCGTCCGCGGAGATTTGCTCGGAAACGTGGAGCGCGCGAATACTTTCGAAGTCAACCGCCAGCTTGCCAAAATCGGCAAGCCGCTTGACCGCAACGAATTCGGTATGACGCCGCCCACGGTGAATGCGTATTACAGTCCCGCATACAATGACATCAATTTTCCCGCAGGCATTCTACAGCCG
>JAFAUE010000014.1 GCA_019243475.1 Acidobacteriota bacterium
CGAACGATCGCCGAGGAAGAGGCAAGATTCAGGTCCTCTAGCCGCAGAGTGACCAGCTCTGAAACGCGCATTCCACTGGCATACAAGAGCTCCAGCAGCGCCTCATTACGCAATGCCAGCGCTCGATCGCGAACTTCGGTCTTTGTGCGGGAAACCATCTCGCCGATTTCGCTCAGCGCTAAGGACTTTGGCAGAATCTTCCACTGGCGCGGGCTCTCGATGTTCAACGTGGGATCGTGCCGGATCTTTTTGTCCAACAGCAGGAACTTATAAAAATGCCGAATGGCCGAGAGCTTGCGCGCGCGGCTTCTGCCTTCCACGTGATTGGTTGTGAGTTGCTCCAGAAAGCGAATGACGTCAGGGCGTTGGGCGGTCAAGAGTGCGCCTTTCTTGAGCTCGAGAAATTCGGCAAGCTGCAGCAGATCACGTTGGTATGCTTCCACCGTCAGCGGCGAGAGTCCCTTCTCGACCTTGAGGTAAGCGAAGAAAGCCGAGAGCGCCTGCTGGTTCGTCATACTTAAGTATGTCCTTTGCCGCGACGAAAAGATGAGAGCCGGAGTTCCCTGATAGTAACTGCCAAAGGCGCGAAGCCGGTTTCACCATTTCAGGAATCAGGCAACGCGATCTCTTTGCTAAACTGGCATTGCGCACAAGGGCGCATCCGGTCCGCGGAAAGGACAGAAGTCCACCTCCTCACAACTGGTTTCTTGCGAACTTACTTTCTGCCCGCAAATGCGGACGTCTGGGCGAAGCAAAGAAAGGGAGTTCGTCTATGCCGGTTAAGCCTCTTTCTGCAAATCCCAACCTCGAACATCTGAGATACCAGGCCCGAGATCTTCTGCGCGAGCACGCGGCCTGTGACATACAAGCAGCGCAGCGAATCCGCGAGTTTCATCCTCGCTTTCAGAATGCAGATGACTCGGCGATTTTCACTTCCCAACTGCAGTTGGCAGACGCGCAACTGGTGATCGCGCGGGAGCGCGGCTTCGCAAGCTGGGCGCGCCTGAAGCGAAGAGTAGAAAAACCGACGAGGGCTGACGACCTATCGTTGCCGCAACACGAGCGCATCGAGGACAAAGTGTTCCGCCAGGCTGTCGATCTGCTGGACGCCGGCGATTCTGCCGGTCTGGCAGCTCATCTTAGGCAGCATCCCAATCTGGTACACAAGCGTGTCACTCTGGAAGGAGGAAACTATTTTCGCAATCCCACTCTGCTCGAGTTCACTGCGGAAAATCCTGTGCGGCGGGGCACGCTTCCGGCCAATATCGTCGAGATTGCGAAAGCTATCCTGGAGGCTGGAGCCAAAGACGATTCAGACGCTCTGCATGAAACGCTTGGTCTCGTCTGCTCGGGCATGGTGCCCCGCAAATGCGGAGTGCAGGTCGAGCTCATTGATCTGCTTTGCTCCTATGGGGCAGATCCGGCAGAAGCCATGTATCCGGCGCTTTTCCATGGCGAGTTCGAGGCGGTCGAAGTGTTGCTGAAGCATGGCGCACGCCTCGATCTGGTGGTCTTGGCAGCGCTTGGAAAAATCGAAGATTTTCGCCGCCTGCTGCCGCTAGCGACGGCTGAGGAACGTCATCGCGCACTGGCTGCGGCGGCTCAATTCGGACATGCTGATATCGTCGAATTGCTGCTTGACGCTGGTGAGGACCCGAACCGCTACAATCCGCCGGGAGCTCATTCCCACTCCACACCTCTCCATCAGGCTGCGCTCGCGGGACATGAAACGGTCATTCGCCTCTTGGTGGCCCGCGGCGCGCGCCTCAACATCAAGGACACGATGTGGCAGGCGACGCCGGCTCAATGGGCGAAGCATGGGGGCAAAACGCAGATCGACATCAGATAGCAAATAACAGCAAAAAGTGGATTGTTGTTGGCGCCGATCTATGTCGTTGATTCCATTGCGCAACAGTCACAGAACCGCGTGGGATCAGCAATTCGATTCGGTTTAAGGCGCTGAGAATTGTTCCACGTGGAACAATCGCCACGCCTGGGAGCCAAAATTGTTCCACGTGGAACAATTTCCAGCATGCTTACACGACGATTCGATGGCAGCTCTGTTTGCTAAACTTAAGATTCATGCCCCCCATCCAGCGTAGAAAAACCCCAACCGTTCTGATTGGCAACGTGCGCGTCGGCAGTGATGCACCAATTGTGGTGCAGTCTATGACGAACACCGACACCGCCGACATCCCGGGCACGATCAGGCAGGTTGCCGCTTTGGCCCGGGCGGGATCGGAGCTAGTGCGGGTAACCGTGAATAGCGACGCTGCCGCGCAGGCTGTACCCCACATCGTCGAGGGTCTGGACAAGATCGGGGTCGTCGTCCCAGTGATCGGCGACTTCCATTACAACGGACATCTTCTGCTGAAGAAATATCCTGCCTGCGCCCGCAGTCTTGCCAAGTACCGTATCAATCCGGGAAACGTCAGTATCGGCAAAAAAGATGACGAGAACTTTCGCACGATGGTCGAGGTTGCGGTCGAGAACCAGAAGCCGGTGCGCATCGGGGTGAACTGGGGATCGCTTGACCAGCAGTTGCTCACGCGCATGATGGACGAGAACTCGCGCCGTGCCGATCCGCTCGACGCGCGCGAGGTCACAATGGAAGCGATGGTGGTGAGCGCGCTCAATTCTGCGGCTATCGCGGAGAAATACGGCCTGCGCGCAGACCAGATCATCATCAGCGCGAAAGTCAGCGGCGTGCAGGATTTGCTCGACGTCTATCGCAGCCTTGCGGCGCGCTGTTCCTACGCGCTGCATCTGGGATTGACGGAAGCCGGAATGGGAATGAAAGGCGTAGTGGCCAGTTCGGCTGCGCTGGCGCCGCTGCTCATGCAGGGTATTGGTGACACGATTCGTGTCTCGCTCACACCGGCGCCAAACGGCGACCGCACCGAGGAAGTACTGGTCGCCCAGCAGATTCTTCAATCATTGGGCTTGCGCAGCTTTGCTCCGCAGGTGACCGCCTGCCCGGGATGCGGCAGGACAACCTCAACGTTCTTCCAGGAAATGGCGGAGCAGATACAAAGCTATCTGCGTCAAAGCATGCCGGTGTGGAAAGAGAAATATCCGGGCGTGGAGGAGATGAAGCTCGCAGTGATGGGCTGCGTGGTGAACGGGCCGGGCGAGTCAAAGCACGCCAACATCGGTATCTCGCTGCCGGGAACGTTTGAGGAGCCGAAGGCGCCGGTGTTTGTCGATGGCCGGCTCATGACTACCTTGCGCGGCGATCACATCGTGAAGGAATTTATCGGAATTCTCGACGAGTACGTGGAGACCCGCTACGGCTCAGGATCCGCGCTGAACAAGGCCGAGTTCGCGACCAAGGCCTAGTTCGGCGGAGACGCCCTTTTTTCGCTCGCTTCTTATCACCACTATGTGGGCGTCGATATGAAAAAGTTATCAGTCCTCAGTTGTCAGTCTCGGTTTGTCAGCGAACCGCTTGCTGGTTCGCGGGGTTTCACTGCTCACTGATTACTGAGCACGTCTTATGAATGCGGGTTTGCAACGGCAGATGCTGTAGCCCTACTGCATAACCCCGTTACAGACCTATTTCACCGCAAGCGATCCGAACGCCACTCCGGCCCAAACCAGGAAAAGCGCGCAGTTTACGGCGATCCGGAACACTGTGTTATCGACCAGCGAATTGTATTTTGCGTCGAACATTTTCGTTTTCTCCTCTCGCAGCTATAGACGGTTCGTGCGCGTTGTTGTTAGTGAATACGTGAAAAGATTTTGTAAAGTTCCGTTCCGGGAGGGCAGAAAAATGTGTACTCAGGTTGCTAACCGCCTGGCCCCTCCCCCGTCAGGGACGCGCTGGCGTGTCGGCCGGGAGCAAGAAAACAAAGGTTCCTTCGATTCCGTCCGCTACCGCGGACTCCGCTCAGGATGATGAGCTGGGTTTTCCTTTACGGCTCGGACCCGCCATCAGCGGCTTGCGGCGTTCCAGATCTTGCGCCACAATTCCGCGATTCCCATTTTGGTCTTAACCGAGCAGGGCAGAATGCGCTCAACCTGATGCTCGCGTTTGATTACGGCTAGAGCCTTGTTGAGCTGGTTCGCAGAAAGACGGTCGGCCTTGGTCGCGACGAGCAGCAAGTCCCGGCCATGAGCCTGCAGCCACTCAATCAACTGCCCATCGCTCTTCTGCGCCGGGACATTGGCATCGATCAGGCACACGCACAGACGCAGCGTTTCCCGCTCGGCCAGATAGGGCTCGATAAACTTCGGCCACTCGGCGCTGATCTCGCGCGAGATCTTCGCATATCCATATCCGGGCAAGTCGGCGAGCAAAAGATAGGGCGCAAGAGTCTCCGGCTTTTCGCGCACTGCGATGAAATTGATCGTTCTGGTTCTTCCCGGACTGGAACTTACGTGCGCGATCTTCTTCGCGAGAAGAGCATTGATGAGACTCGACTTTCCCACATTGGATCGGCCAAGAAAGGCAACCTCCGGCGGGCCGGAAGGAGGAAATTGCTCGGGTGAGGCGGCGGAAGTGAGAAAGGAAGAGAAGGCGTGTTTCAAGAAAATCGTTTAACGTGAGGCGTTTCAGGATAACGGCGTTTCAGAATAACGGCGTTTCAGAATACTTCGTTTCAAGGAAAAGCGTTTCAGGAAAGTCGTTGCAAAAATCGTTTCCAGACGAATATAAACCGGAGAGCAGGTGTTGAAACGCTTCTCCTTGAAACGCCTCGCCCTGAAACGATTTTCTTGAAACGCCCTTCTTCCCCTAGTGAATGAGTCCTGACGCTCGCTTCCACTGCACCATCACGCGCATGTTGGGGGGATACACGCTTTGTGGACGTATTTTCGTTGCAGGAATTTGGCCGGCTCCATCGCATCCGCGGCAAACATTGCCGTCACTGCGGTGGCCGCGGCCGTGACAAACGGCACAGCGTCTCGTCGTATTTTCAATCTGCTGCGACATAGCGCGAAGATTCTAGCCGGAAGAAGCAGCCGCCAATTCGAGGGGAACCCAGGTGGTCACGGGCTTCCTATACGAAAGCAGAGATGCCGCTGGTCATAGAACTGTTGCCGTCGCCGCCCTGTAGTCGCACGGTTCGTGGCTGCGCAGCTTCGGAGATTCGGGGCGTTTCTTCCCTCTCTGGACGAAACTGCCGCGCTCACCGCACAATAGAAAGTTCGCGTTCAGCCACGAGTTAAGGAGAGCTATGGTGATCACTGGCGAAGCCATCCGCATGATGAACTTTGTTGACGACATTTCCACCACGCTGCGCCGCATTGCCGCCAACATTCCTTTCATGACGGAAGAGGAGCGCAAACGGCTGGCTGACTACATGAAGAAGGCCGAGCCAAGCTACATGGGAATGATCGAGAAGCTGGAGAAGGGCAGTTAGCAGTGGCGTCGGTCCATACCGTAGCGGTAATCGGCGCCGGAATCATGGGCCGGGGCATTGCCCATGTTGCGGCGCTTGGCGGCTATCGAACCATCCTCGAAGACCTCCTGCCTGCCAGCTTGCGCAAGGCTGAATCGGAAATCCGCAGCAATCTGGAAAAGGGCGTCGAACTGGGCAAGCTTGAGCGCTCTGCGGCGGAGGCGGCGCTTGCCCGCATTCAGTTTGCCGGCAACGTTGAGGAAGCAGCGCGCGAGGCTGATCTGGTGATTGAGGCGGTTCCGGAGGAGATGGAGTCGAAGATCGAAATCTTCACGCTACTCGACAAGATCTGCCGTCCCGGCACCATCCTGGCCTCAAACACCTCTTCCCTGAGCATTACGGAGATCGCGTCGGTGACCTACCGGCCCAGGAAGTGCGTGGGCATGCACTTCTTCAATCCGGTGCACAAAATGAAGCTGCTGGAGGTGGTCCGGGCGCTGGAAACCGACGAGGAGACCATTGCCGCAGCATCCGAGGTCGGCCGGCGGATGGGCAAGGAAGTGGTGGTAATTAGGGAATCGCCCGGATTTATCACGAGCCGTATCAATGCCATGATCGGCAACGAGGCTTTCTATATGTTGCAGGAGGGCGTTGCCTCGGCTGCGGACATCGATAAGGCATTGAAATTAGGCCTCAACCATCCAATGGGTCCATTTGAGCTCGTGGACCTGGTCGGTCTGGACACCCGGCTGCACATACTCGAGTATCTGCATAAGTCGCTCGGAGAGAAGTTCCGGCCTGCGCCTTTGCTGGTACAGCACGTAAAAGCCGGGCGCTTGGGACGAAAGACCGGGCGAGGTGTCTTCGAGTATCCCGACCAGCAAAAGGCCAAAGAAAAGTCCTCCGAGGCGAAAGTCAGCCACTAACATTGGGGTGTCTATATCCGTCTATAGGCTGGTGGCATTGGTGTGCCGTCAGCTTTTGGAACCCTGTACTCCTCTGGCGCGTACACCATGAACAGCATGCAGCTTCTCTTCGACATCTTTCGCCAGACTCTGCAGACGCTCTGGGCCCACAAGCTGCGCTCGTTCCTGACGATGTTCGGCATCGCCTGGGGTGTGGGCTCGCTGCTGCTGCTGGTGGGATTAGGCGAAGGATTTCGCACGGGACAGCGCAAACAGCTCGCGACTGTTGGGCAGGACATAATTATGCTCTGGTCGGGGCGAGTTCCTGCGGTGGCCCATAGTGGAACCGGACAGCGGCAGTATTACCTGACCTATCGCGATTACGAGGACATTGCGCGCGAAGCCAAAGATGTGCGCAACGTGGCCGCGTTGATTAACCGCAGCGACATTCGCGCCGTGAGTGACATCACCAATGCCAACGGCGCTGTCTGCGGTACCACACCGAATCTCAGTCTGATTCGCTACATCCCGATTGCGGAAGGGCGCTGGCTCAACGATGACGATCTTGTCGAGAAGCGCAATGTGGCGGTGATCGGCGATGAGATGGTGCGCAATCTTTATCCTGGTTTATCGCCAATGCATTCCACGCTGCTGCTGAACGGAGTGCGCTTTCAGATCGTGGGAGTGATTAGTTCGATCGGGGTGAACCAGAACAACTCCACCAATAACCGGGTGTACATTCCGTTTTCCACAATGCATCAGTACTTTCCGCTGGCCAATGTCGGCGAGACTCCGGATGCGCTCTCGACGATCAATTACCAGCCTCGCACGCGTGAGGACCATGACCTGGCCAAGGCGGAAGTGCACCGCATCATTGGGCGCAATCATCAGTTCGATCCGAATTTGAAGGAAGCGTTCGAGGAATGGGACACCATTCAGAGCGAGGAGATGGTGGGCAAAATCTTCGACGCAATGAACGGCTTCCTCGGCAGCGTGGGCGTGATCACGCTTGCGCTGGGCGCGATCGGCATTATCAACATCATGTTGGTGTCGGTCACCGAGCGCACGCGCGAAATCGGCTTGCGCAAAGCTCTGGGCGCGACCAATCGCAGCATCCTCACCCAATTCTTTCTTGAAGGCATTCTACTGACGGTGCTTAGCGGCGGAATTGGAATGGCGGGAGCTGCCGGGTTGATGGCTGCTCTGGGCGCTCTGCCGCAGCCTCCGGGATTCGACACTCCCAAATTGGTACCAATGTCCGCGGCGCTGGCGATAGGCTGTCTCGCGCTCGCCGGGTTGGCGGCCGGACTTTATCCTGCACGCAAAGCAGCCATGCTGCAGCCGGTAGAAGCGCTGCGGAGGGAATAGCTATGGTTCGCGATCTTCTGGGACAAGCCTATGACGCGATGAAGCACGATCGCCGCCGCACCACTCTCACGATGTTGGGAATGGCATGGGGCATTGCTACCGTCGTGCTTCTGCTTGCATATGGCGCCGGATTCGGCCGTGCCATCAACGCTATCTTCGCGAACTGGGGAACAAAGGTCATCGGAGTCTGGCCAAACCGGACTTCGCTGCAGGCAGGAGGGACCAAGGCTGGATCCAAAATCCGCTTCAAGATCGATGATGTGGAGTACATCGCCAGCACGGTGCCGCTGGTGAAACACATCAGCCCTGCCGTCTATAAAGACGTTCCGATTCAGTATGAGAACCGCACGTTCACATTCACCGTGAACGGCTATTACCCGAACATCCAGAAGATCCTCAACTATCCCATCGATATGGGTCGTTTCTATGACGATCATGACGAGGAGACTCGCGCGCGGGTAGTAGTAATCGGTTCGGAAGCCAAGACGAAGTTGTTCTCCGGTCAGTATCCGATTGGAGAGAAGATCCGAATTAACGGCATCAGCTTCGAAGTAGTCGGCGTCCTTGCGGAAAAAATGCAGGAAGGCGGCAACGACGACAGCAATCGCATAATCCTGATTCCGTTCACCACGATGAGCGATATCAAGGACACGCAATACATCGACGGCATGTGGATGGATTATGAGACTTATGCCTTCACCGGCGTGGAAGAAGGTGTCCGCGCGGCTCTCGCCCAACTGCATGGCTATAACGTGAAAGATCGCCGCGCCGTATTTCTCTTTAATGCCATGCAACAGATGACCCAATTTCAGATCATTACGCTCGGCCTCAAGATCCTTCTCGCCTTTATCGGCACGCTCACACTGGGCATTGGCGGAATTGGGCTGATGAACATCATGCTCGTATCGGTAACGCAACGAACCAAAGAGATTGGTGTGGAGAAGGCTCTGGGCGCGCGCAAG
>JAFAUE010000107.1 GCA_019243475.1 Acidobacteriota bacterium
GAGCCGTCGGGAAACTCTCCTGCACGCATTCGAGCAAATAAGTCGAGGTTCTCCTCCAGCGTGCGTTCCCGATATGGGCTGTTCGTTCCCGGCTGGGTGAGGGTGCCGCGTGTTTTGCGGATCTCCTCGGCGCTTAAATCGCAAACATATGCTTTGCCGGCCTTGATCAGTTGCACTGCCCAGTCGTAGAGCTGGTCGAAGTAGTCAGATGCGTAAAACATCCGCTCCTCCCAATCGAAGCCGAGCCAGCGAATGTCGCGGATGATGGAATCGACGTATTCCTGCTCTTCTTTTTCGGGATTGGTGTCGTCGAAGCGCAGGTTGGTTTTGCCACCGAACTCGGCCGACAATCCAAAGTTCAGGCAGATGGATTTGGTATGGCCAAGGTGCAGGTAACCATTCGGTTCAGGAGGAAATCGGGTTTGTACGCGCCCAGCGTACTTATTGGTCTGCAAGTCGCGAATGATGATGTCGCGAATGAAGTTCGATTGCTGCGGCGCCGCGGCCGGCGTGCTCGCCGCCTCAGCGGCTGGATTTGGTGAAGTCATGGAAAGTTTAATGGCTCACAGCGCGAAACTTAAGCCATGTATTTATTATGCAGCAAAGGGGAAGCTGCATTTTCAGGATAGGGTGCTGATCCGTTCGACTGGGTGGCCTTATCTACGCGCTGTTATTGTGAATGTGTGCGGGAGATGCTTTTTTATACACTGGGCTTGGTTTGGTCTTTCGGATGGGGTTTTTGTCTTCTCAAATTTCCTCGACAGACCTACCTTCTTCTTTCAAGAGGAACGAAGCCGAAAGTCTCAAACTTGAAAATGGCCCGCATTGTTGGCTGGATGGGCATCATCTTCGGGCTCGTCTTGGTAGTAAATCTGATTACAACGAAGCTCTAGAACTCTACAGAACGCGTGTCAGCGCGAAACGGTCATTGTGCTGAGAATCTCCTCGACAGTCGCAATTGCGATCTCCAGTTCTTCATCGCTGGTGTAGAAATGCGGCGACATGCGAACTCCAGCCTTTGGCCGCCAATCCACCAGCACATCGCGTTTGAGCAGCTCGGCGCAGACTTCTTTTGAATTTGGCATGTCGATCGACGCCGTGCCTCCGCGCTTCTCCGGATCGCGTGGCGTGTTCACCTTCCACTCGCGCGCATCGGCCAAAGCAATCAACTTTGCTACTTGACGCCTGGATTTTGCGCGGATGTTGTCGATCCCAGCTTCGGCAATGAGCTTTAGTCCGGGACGGGCAGCATAAAGCGCCGGAACATTCGGTGTGCCGTTCATGAAGCGGTAAGGTGGATCGGCGTAATGAATTGGGCCGATTTCAAAATGGAACGGCTTCTCGTGCGCCATCCATCCAGTGAAGCGCGGCTGCAGTTTTCGTCCCAAATCGGGTCTCACGTAAAGATAAGCGGTTCCCGGGCCTCCGCAGAGCCATTTGAGAACTCCCCCGCAGACGAAATCGACTCCTAGGGCTCGCACATCCATGGGCACTGTTCCCAGCGACTGAAAGGTGTCCAGCACAACATGGGCGCCCACTTTGTGAGCGCGTTCGACGATGGCCTTGGCGTCGTTGATGTAAGCGCTGCGGAAGACGACATGGGAGATGGGAACCAGCAGCGTCTCGTCGTCGATTGCGGCCAGCAGCCGGTCGATGGGGACGTGAATACCGTCATCGGTGCGCATCATGTGCACCCGCGCCCCAACGGCTTTCTGGGACTCCCAGAAGTACATCACGGAGGGAAAATTCATGTCGGTGTAAACGATCTTGTTGCGCTTGCCGGAAAAGTCGAAACACGAAGCCACCACTGCCTGGCATTGCGCCACATTCTGGTGAAGCGAGACCGTATTCGGCTCCGCGTTCATCAACGTTCCTACGAGGGCTCCCACTTCGTGGGCCAACATCCACCAGGTTTCCTCCCAGGCGCGTACTCCACGCGTCGCCCAAATTTCCGCGTACTCGTTCAGAGCTGCCTGCGTGGCTCGCGGCATGGCTCCCAGCGAATTGCTGATGAGGTAGGTGGTGTTCGCGAGAATGGGAAATTCGGTACGGAAGCGCAGCAGAGGGTCAGACATGGCGCATTCGATTGTAATGCGCTTCCGATGGTCAGGTCGCCGCGGGAAGACTTTAGGAGGCTGAGATGCCGTCAGGCTTCCGGATTTTCCAGCAACGTGAAGTCGCCTTGCACCACATGCTTGACCAGCTTGCGCAAGGCCTCAGCGCGGGCGCGGCACTCGCGCATTCGGGACTGCGCCTCGTCGATCTGAGATGGGGCCACTGACGGAAACAGGGCTTCGATGCCGTCGGCAGTGTCCTGCCAGGCCTTGCACTCCCGCTCGAGCAGGCGGATGAAGTGCCCGACGCGCTCTGGATCGTCCCATTGAATCGACATAGACCTGGCTGGCCCATTCCGAACAATAGGACCAATTTGGGAATTATGAAGGCAGCGAGGCTTTCTCGCGAGTTACTTTCGTTATACGGGGCAGGAAAAGGAACCAGAAAAGCAAAGGCCGGGGCGTCACCGCCGCCGGCCCTTTTGTCTAATCCAACTCAGCGCGGTACCGAAGGCTGCGGATTCTGGTTCGCAGGTTGCGGTTGTTGCTGCATCTGCGGCTGGGAGTAGGGCTGGGTCGCAGAAGGTTGCGTAGCTGGGCTCTGCGGTTGCACGCTCCCGGCCGGCGGCTGCTCCGAGGGTTCGCTGGAAGACGCACCCTGCGCGGAGGCAACATCGCCAATCGGCTCGCCCGAGACGACCATCTGCACACGCCGGTTCTGCTGGCGTCCGGATGCGTTGGAATTGCTTGCAACTGGGTTGCTTTCCCCAAATCCCTGAGCTGTCACGCTGTTCATGTTGATGCCCTGGCCGACGAGGTAATCTCGGACAGTCATCGCGCGCTGCTCGGATAGCCGCTGGTTGTACTCCGGGGTTCCAGTGCTGTCGGTATAACCTTCGACTTGAACCTTCAAGCCGGGATACGCGAGCAGAATGCCCGAGACCTTCGCGAGCTTCTCCCTCGCGCCCGGCTTCAGGGTGAAGCGATTGGTGTCAAAGAGAACATCAGACATGTTCACGATGAGGCCGCGAGCCGTGTCGCGAGTTTGCAGAATGCTGTTGAGCTGTTGCTGCAGCCGCTGCCGGAGCTCTTCCTTCTGCTGCTCGGCCTGCTGAGCTTGCTGTTGCGCCGCCTGTGCCTGCTGCTGCGCCTGCTGGGCCTGCTGTTCCGCGGCCAGGCGTTGCGCTTCGGCCTGTTGTTGAGCGGTTAGTGCTGCCTGACGGGCCTGCTCTGCTTGCTGCTGCGCTAATTCCGCCTGCTGTCTGGCTTGCTCGGCGGCTTGACGATCGGCTTCAGCGCGGGCGCGCTGCTCGGCTTCGTGCTGCTGCTCTGCTTGAGCGGCCGCAGCCTGGGCACGAGCCTCTTCTGTCCGCTGACGCTCCCGTTCCTGCGCTGCGGCTATGGACTCCTGTTCCCGACGCCGCAGGGAGATCACGCGGGCGTCTTCGGCGTTCTGCGCGGCTTCACGCGCGGCGGTTTCGACGGGCTTCCACTGCTTGCGGCGATAGTAATCTTCAGCGCGGTCCAGCGAGCCTTGCGCTTTCGCCATCGAGTCCGCGGCATACTTGTCCGCCTGCGCGGCTTCAGCCAGCCGAATAGCGTTGCGAGCCTCCAATAGGCCGAGCGGCACTTTGTGCTTCTCGTGGTCCTCTTCTTTTAATTCTGGAACGCCCCGGGGACCGGCAACCTGAACGTACTCGCCGCGGGGCAGAAGTTCGTATTTCGCCGTGACCTCTTCCACCTGTCCTTTGGTATCGGGCAATACACGGTTTTCGACTACGACGACGTCGCTTGGCTGCGTGACTGCAAAGTACGGCTCTGCTGTCACCATCATGCCGAAGGTCTGAAGATCGGTGGTCACGTCGAGCTGAGCGTGATCTCCCTTCATGGGGAGCTCGCCCAGGTTTTGCGCGCGACCTTCAGGCGTAATTGCCCAGAGAACGTAAGTCAGGTACTCAGGCCCAAATTGGGACGCGGGGCCGAGCTTATCGAACTTGGCGCTGATGACCACCCGACCGTGCCGGCTATCGACGTGGGCGTCGCCTTTCGCTTCCGGCATGAGAGTCGTGCCGCGCATGTCGAGCTTGGTTTCGCCGCCTAGATGGCGATAATTCACCGCTTCGAGCGTCCGGCTTACGACCTGTACTTTGAAGAGTGGCACGGTTTCACCGGTGGATAACGTGGTGGTGCCCTGGGAGTATCCGCGCGGATTCTGATCGGCTGGTGGCTGGGACGTAGGGTTCGGCACCTGCGCGGCCGCAAACCCGCCCAGCAGCAGAGCGAAAGCAAAGACTTTAAATTTCATACGCTACCTCTGAATGTTCTGAGACGAGAGACGAATTTTTCTCGGTGTGAGATGCCGCGACTTTGGAAAAGGAGGGTTAAGGCGAGCGTAGCGCCAGAGCTGCAGACGGTGTCGGCGGCCCACTGCATGGCAGTCGCCGGCGACCCCGCCCAGCTGTGCGTCTGCGCTAAAATGGAACTCAGCAACTATTCCCCACGAGCCAAAACACCATGCTTTCAAGAACCTTTCTCATCCTTGCTGCAGTCATGCTTTTTGCCACATTCAGCTATTCTGCCGACACCTCATCGCTGAAACCTCCTCCCGGCGCGAAGGTCGCGATCGTGGAATTCATTGACCTACAGTGCCCTGACTGCGCGGCCGCTAATCCTCTACTCAAGGAAGCCGCCAAGACGTACAACATCCCAATCGTGCGTCACGATTTCCCGCTGCCCAAGCACAACTGGTCATTTGACGCAGCTGTAATAGCCAAATACTTCGACGGTCAGTCCAAAGCTCTCGGAAATGCATGGCGCGATTACTGCTTCGAAAACCAGCCGGCGGTTACGCCTGAGAACTTGCGCAGCTATGCCGAGAAGTTCGCGGGGGCTAATCACACGATGCTGCCGTTCGTGGTTGATCCTGACGGCAAGTTGGCCAGCGAGGTAAAGGCCGACTTTGCCTTGGGACAGCGGGTGGGAATTGAGCACACTCCGACGATCTATGTGGTGTCGAACAAGACCCTGGGAAGGCCCTTCGTGGAGGTCGTCGATCGCTCGAAACTCTACTCCATCATCGACGACATGATGGCCCAAAGCAGCTCTTCCAACCCGAAGGCAAAAGCGACGAGAGTGGCAAAGAAATAACGCGCTTTTTGGTTACAAAAGGAACCCATCGGCGGCCGGTTTTTCCGGCCGCTTTGCTTTGCGGTCGAGGGCCCGGCCAGCTACAATTTTCATCGCCCCCGAGTTCGCGAACGAGCGCGCCTTTTGTCGGTTACGTTCGTCAGTTGTCCTTAAGTCACCCCGGAGCTACATTTGGCGTTGATGCTGAAAGCCCTGCTCCTCACGCGCGACCACGAGGTTTTGCGGGTAATTCGCCGCGTGCTGGAGACCGTCACCATCGACTTGGAGACGGTTACTTCTACCGATGCGGCGCGCCAGATACTGGTCCGCCACAAGTTCGACGCCGTTATGGTGGATTGTGACGATGTGCAGAGCGGTTGCGATGTAATCCGCGAGTTGCGCAAGGGACGCTCTAACGCGAAGTCCATCGTCTTTGCCATTACGAACAAAGTCACCAGCGTCAAAGACGCCTTCGAGATGGGCGCCAATTTCATATTGGAGAAGCCGATTTCCGTAGACCGCGCTTCCCGCAGCCTCCGCGCCGCCCACGGGCTGATCATGCGGGAGCGTCGCCGATACCATCGCCACCTGGTTCAGGCCACCGCTCACTTGAGTTATGCGGGCCTGCGCGACGTTCCAGTAGCCCTCAGCAACATCAGCGAAGGCGGGATTGCTCTCGCCGCCAGCCGAACCCCCGATATGCGAGGCACAGTCGCTCTTCGGCTTGAACTGCCCGGCCTCAAGCGGCACTTGGAAGCCCAAGGTGAGTTCGTATGGACAAGTGAGAAAGGGCACGTTGGCGTGAGATTCACTTCCATCCCAACTCAGGCAAAGTCGGATCTGGACGCCTGGCTGAATCGCCAGCTAGAGGTCATGGTACCCGGCTTGACCAATGCCGGGGCGGGGCGACAGGGCTAATCTCACAAAGACCGGCCCCGTCCTGCTTCACCCTTTCATAATCCATCTATACAGACGCACCAATGCCACGACCTGGACTGTGAGAGGGCTCCGAGGGCTATTGCTGGTAAGTCGAGCAGTTACGCGCCGGCCGCGAAGGTCCTGGACTTCTCAGGCGGCTCAGGAAAGGGAATGACTTTCGCCTCGTTCATCTGGCGCATGGCGTCGGCAATCTCAGGAGTGTCCTGGTCGCCGGCATAGCGGTCAAAGAAATAAGCGAAGAGGAAAAGAGCGCAAGCAAAGGGGAAGATACTGACGACGAGAAGCACCACGTTCACAGCCTCCCGGGGAACTGTGACAGTATCTCTGGAATTGGCTTCTCCCGCAATGAGTGAAGCGCCCTAAGCCATGAGATTCGGCTTGAACGGCCTCTAGCTGCGCTTGCGCAGATCGAGTTCTGCCATGATCTTCCAGATCAGAGTCGGCAGCTCTCGTTTCATTACGTCCTCAACGGCGGCCGCCAGTTTATTGGCGTCGCCTTCGTTCTGTGCCGGGGACGACTCAGTCTGATTCGCAGAGGATGACTCTGCTCCTACGGCCGCGCTGAGAGCCCGAGCGATCTCCAGCTCGGCTTCCTGATGCATAGTCGTGGGAACAGCCACCGGACCCAGCGCTGCTGCCGCGGCCATAGCCATCGGTGGATGCTCGGCTTCGCTGTGCTCCGCGACGTGAGAGTGATCTACCGGGAGATCTGAGAAGGCCTCGCGCATCTGCTGAATGACGGCTTCATCGGTTTCTGGGACGGCAACGTCGAGCTGAGGAAGCTCTGTCGCAAACTCCGCTGGAGCGATGAATGTGCTGGAAACCGCGTTCACTTCCTCGGATTGCTCCTGCTGCTCTGCGGCTGCGGATTCCAGAGAAACCGGTGTCGGCTCCGCTTCAGCGGCATGAACCTCAGCGAGAACATGAGTTGTATGCGGCGCTTTTTCCCCTTCGTTCCAAGATTTCGAATCCGAAGTCGATGGCAGCGCTTCAAACTCAGTTTCCATTGAGCCCGTAACAGCTCGTTCGGGCATACCAAATGATTGATCTTGCTTGGCTGCAATGGCGCTGGGATGGAACTGATTTTCTTCGTCAGTGGCGTCGGAGCGTGTTCCCGATGCCGGAAACTCCACAATTTGGCCCATCGGAGCGGGCTCGATGCTCGGAGCAGGCGGCTCGGCAGGCGATTCGCCGAACGCCGACATCGCTGCGTTCAGCCGTGCCTCAAAGTCATCGACGGCCTTCTCCTCTGACCCGGAGTTCATCGACTGCAGGAGCTGATCGGCCAGTCCCGGCTCTCCGCCGCCGAATTGAGTCACAAAGTCCATGGTCGAATGATGCGGATCGGTGACCAGAGCCGGATCCGGAAGAATCATGGTTGGCGCATCGCCGCTCTGGAGGGTCGGCTCAAAACCCGATTCCTTCCCGAGCGCAACTTCGCCGACCGGCGGAACTGCGGTGAGCTCAAGACCTTCAGCAGAAGCCGTTGGAGGCTCAGCCGTTGTGCCGCCGAACTGCTGCAGCAGCGACTCCTTGGACAGCACCATGGTTGCTGCGTTGTCGTCAACAAAAGCAGGGCTCGACGCCGGGATCTCGAAAGCGGGTGTCGCGGGCGCTTCAGCTTCGGAACTCACCGGAGAGGAAAGCGGAAACGATTCCGCGGCCGCAGCCGGCTCGCTGGAAAGGTACTGCGACATATACGACGGCACTTCGCCGCCGCTTCTCGCGGTTCCCAGCTCTTCTTCGAAAACCGGCAATCCGGCGTTGGGAGAGGCTTCGGGCCGCGTTCCCAAAGCGGGAGTCACGGACAAATCTTCTGTCCCATGTACCGGAGCGCTCACACTGAATTCTTCAGACTGACTATCCGCCAGCCCGGGCTTCTCGTTTTTCTCTGCGACCTTCAGCATGGCCGCGATCTGAGACGCATCGAGGCGAACGGTCTCTTCGTATGGTTTACCGTCAGTTTTCTTCGCTGGTGCGGATTCCTCTTCCTGAACGATGGGCGCATCTTGCTTCCAGGCGAGGTAGCTTTCGTCCTTAAACTCGGATGCGCTCTTGGCGGAAATCTTCGTTTGGCGAGTCTGGGTTTGCGCTGCCTTAAGTTTTTGCGCGAGGCGTTCGACCGCTGCGGTCAGATCGCCGGCTTCAAACGGCTTAATGATTACGCCGTCGGCCTTCACCCGGGCGCCTTCAGCGGGACTGTAAGGTTCGAGCTTGCCGACGGTCAGGAGCACAGGAATCTTGGCGGTTTCGGACGCGTTCCGCAGTTTTTCGCAGAGTTCGAGTCCGCTGTAGCCGGGCATGAAGACGTCAAGAAGCACGACTTCGGGTTTGAGTTCCGCGATTTTCTTGGCGGCGGCCGCGCCATTGCTGACCGTAACTACATCGTGACCAGCTTCGCTCAAAATCTTTTTGCCCATGTTCTGGGCGGTCACGCTGTCGTCGGCGAGTAATATCTTGATACCCACAAAAGTCGTCCTTTACTGGCAGGGAAACGCACGAAGGCTGTTCGAGGAAAAGTACTGTTTCCTCCCCCTCAAGTCAATGAAAAGGGAACCTGAGTTCACAGCAGGGTTTATAGCTTAGTTACTAAGGGACAAGGCACTTTTGGAGTGCGTTGGGTCAGGTGAGAGTCATCAGTTTTCGGTTCTCAGTACGGGTCTTCCTCTACCGTAGCCAGGACGGTTGTCCGGTCAATGCGTGCGGCTGTGCTCAAGCGCATTCGACTATGGACAGAGTCAGCCGACTGAAGACTGATTACTGAAAACTGATCACTGAAAACCTCTTCTCACGCCGCATGCACAGCGGTGATTGCGTGCTTGATCGCCTCGTAGGCGGCGTCGGGAACCACCCGGCGGCTAATGAGATCGAGTTTTGTGAGATAAGGACGGTTCTCGATGATGCGTTCGGCGATCTCATCGTCCATATCGGTAAGAGCTTTCAATTCAAACAGGGTTGCCGAATTCAAGTCGAGCAGCCCCTCGGCGGTACGATGCCGCGAGCGCATTCTTCTCGCCCGCGGTCTGCGAATTTGCTCGAGCGGCTGCTCTACTTTCTCGGTCCGAGCCGCGGAACTGCGGTAATTGGCCAATACGAGCAGCCCAAGCGCACCCAAAGCGAACGTCAGAGCACCTTTCATCGTCTCCTCCAAAAAACCTCGAAATACATCGGATGAGGGGAGGAGCTGAGGCGGTTGCGTGCATGCGGCAGGCGTTCGCGTTGCCGGGTCCGGATATGCGCTGCGATGCCGAACCGGAAAGTCGAAACTCGTTTTTTCATTCGAGCCGGTAGAAGCTCAGCACTGCATCCCCCTGTTGCAGGCGACGAGTGCGACGCAGGCCGCCGTACGTCTCCTTCAGATCGTCGTGTTTGTCGTGCTCCGCGATCACATTGCTGCTGGACTTCAACAGCCGGGATTGTGAGAGGAAGCCGAGTGTAGCTTCATAGGCGGCGTGGTCCGAATAGGGAGGATCCAGAAAGCAGAAGTCGACTGTTACCCCCGAGGCATCGAGCATTCGCAGTGCTGGCAGCACCTCGCGCTCATGGAGTTCGTAGCCGGTGCGCAATGAGAGACTGCTCAGGTTCGCGCGAATTACTTTGGCGGCTCGCGCGCTGCTCTCGACGAAGTAGACCATGCGCGCGCCGCGGCTGAGCGCCTCAATGCCTACCGCACCGGATCCAGCAAAGAGATCAAGCCACACAGTCTCAGCTATACCTGGCGCGACTACATTGAACAGCGTTTCCCGCAGCCGGTCCGACGTCGGACGCGTGCTGTTGCCCGACGGCGCGACAAGCTTCCGACTGCGGTATTGGCCGGCGATGATGCGCATGGGAAAAGTTGTCAGTGATAAGTGATCAGTTCTCAGTTCTCAGTTGGCCGTGCCCCCGATTTCGAATTATCTGGTAAGCAAACTGTCAACGCAGAGTTCCTTTTACAATTGAGTTGTGACCAGTTGCACGCAGGAGTCGATGTTCTCCTTCCCACTGGTAACTGAAAACTGATCACTTATAACTGACAACTTTTTTGCGCGCCTGGTCCATTCCGCTCGGCAAGTTTTTCGGCATCGAGGTAAGGCTGCACCTTACCTTCCTGTTGCTGCTTGCGCTCGTCGTCACGCAGACGATGAAGGTCGGCATTGACGCCGGTCGGGGAGTGGCGCTCTTCTTTATTATCTTCGCCGCTGTCGCTCTGCATGAAGCAGCCCGCGCTCTGGCAGGCGCCACCAAGCGCGACCGCTTGCAGCGTTTGGTGTTACTGCCGACCGGCGGCGTGATCCTCGGCGAGACCTCCGAGCATAGCAGCGGACCTCAGGATTCCTTGGTAAGCGAAACCCGACGCGCTCTCGCAGGGCCGCTTGCCAATCTTCTCTTCGCCGGATTTGCATCCGCCATCGTTACAACAGTGGCGCAAGTGAAGATCTTTGCTTCGCCGTACATCCATTCCTCTCATCTGGCGCGTAGCGTCGTCTGGGTAAATGTGAGCCTGGGATTGCTGAACCTGTTTCCCGCTTATCCCCTGGCTGCCGGACGCCTGCTGCGCGTCTGGCTGGCGCGCAACCCGGGCAAAGATGTTGGCGATCCCTGGCAAGTAGCCACACGGCGCTCGGTCGGCTACGGGCAGGCGTTCTCCATGATGCTGACCGTGATGGGTTTCATGGCGGGAAATGTATGGGCCATGCTGGTCGGGTTCTGCATCTTCATTGCCGGACAACTCGAAGACCGCAGCCTGCTATTTGCTTCGGTAGTTTCCAGCGTGCGCATGGAAGAGATCATGCTCACCGACTTCGCCGTGCTCTCTCCCGCTGACACGCTGCAGGACGCGCTGGAGAAAGTTCTGCATACCCTCCAAGACGATTTCCCTGTGGTTCGCAGCGGCGACCTGGTAGGCACCATCACACGACAAAAGATCCTCGACGCCGTACGCTCGGAAGGCAACGGCTATGTGCAGTCGGTGATGAATCGGGTGATAGAAGTTTGTCAGAAGGGTGAATCGCTGGCTACCGCGTTTCGTAAGATCACCAAACGCGGCATCACGATGATTCCCATTGTGGACCAGCAGCGGCTGGTGGGTATCGTTACGCTGCAGAACCTGAGTCACAACATGGCGCTGTTGGCTGAGGCGAGAAGGTTGAAGGAAAGATAGCTGCCGGCGTTCAGCTATCGGCTTTCGGCCAGAGGACGTTCACGCTCTGGCCGCCCGAGATCTCTCTCTTGCCTGATCAACGGTTCTAAAGCTTCGCGTAGGAAGCGCGATGTTTGGAGGTGTGGGTCCTCCACATCACAAAGTTAACTGGCCGAACGCCGAAAGCCGAGAGCTGACAGCCACTCGGCAAGTGCCGCGAGCGCCAATCCTCCTTCGAATCGACTTCCAAGTTTCTCTCGCACTCAATAGTGCGTATCATCCCTTAGATTTCGTTCTCAACATTCAGCTTCTTGAAATTTTGCTGCGCAGATGTATTAAATTGTGCGCACGATTTCCACAATCTGGATAGAGTCGGATCGGGACTTATCTGCATGAAAGAAGACAACGGCGTCTCCAGGCGCAGTCTGCTGAAGTCGGGAATCGCAGCGCTGGCAACGGCCACGGCCGCGACCGGCTATGCCGCGGGGTCTGCTCAGGCTGCGGACCGGCAGACCGATCGTGGCTCCAGCGATCGTAGCTCCAGCAACCCAGGGCCACGCAACTCCGCGCTGCAGGAGCAAAACACCGATTCGTTTCAACCGCCCTCAACCGACCATGGAGACACGCCGGCGTTCAAATATTCGTTCTCCCTGTCGCATAACCGGACCTATAAGGGCGGCTGGGCGCGCCAGGTCACGGTGCGCGACTTCCCCATCTCCAAAGACCTCGCCGGAGTAAACATGCGGCTCACCGCCGGAGGAATTCGAGAGCTGCACTGGCATGTCCCGGCGGAATGGGCATACATGATCTATGGCGCGGCGCGCATCACCGCCGTGGATTCGCAGGGACGCAGTTTCGTGCAGGACGTGGGCGCCGGCGACCTCTGGTACTTTCCCAGCGGCGTACCGCATTCCATTCAGGGACTTTCTCCCGACGGCGCCGAGTTCCTGCTGGTCTTCGACGACGGCGCATTCTCCGAGTTCGATACCTTCCAGATTTCCGACTGGATGGCGCACACGCCGCGCAGCGTGCTGGCCAAGAACTTCGGAGTCTCCGAGGCGGCGCTGCGTCCCATTCCCGAAAGAGAACTCTATATTTTTCAGGCTCCGGTACCGGGAGCTCTTGAGTCCGACCAGCGCGCTGCGGGACGAGAGCAGGTGCCGACGCCATATTTCTTCTCGCTCAGGGCGCAGGAGCCGGCCAGGAAAACGCGCAGCGGTGAAGTGCGGATCGCGGACTCGAAAAATTTCGCCGCTTCGATAAGCGTCGCTGCGGCGCTGGTGCGGGTAAAACCGGGAGGCCTGCGTGAGCTGCACTGGCACCCCAATGCAGACGAGTGGCAGTACTACGTCAGCGGTCAGGCGCGCATGACGGTCTTTGCCGCCAGCGGCCGGGCGCGCACCATGGACTTTGCTCCAGGAGACGTCGGCTACGTTCTGCGCTCTACCGGCCACTACATCGAGAACACCAGCGATTCCGATTTGGTATTCATCGAAACCTTTAAGAGTCCTTACTATCAGGACATCTCGCTTTCACAGTGGATTGCGCACACGCCCCCCGAGTTGATCGCGCAACATCTGCATATCGACATGCAGACGCTGGCGGCCATTCCGCGGGAAAAAGCAGTGGTAGTGCCGTTGTAGTGATGACCAAGCCGCATTACCATATGCGGCCAAAGGGAGTATTGCTCATGCAGCGATCGTTCAACTGGCGACCATGGGTCGGATTTCTCATCATCTTCCTTGCGCCGCTCA
>JAFAUE010000109.1 GCA_019243475.1 Acidobacteriota bacterium
CGCCTCGTAGCTCAGATGACACGAAGCGCGGCTTCAGTTCCCGCAAACATCGCCGAAGGGCATGCGCGTTCAACTCGTCGCGATTATTCGCACTTCCTTTCTATCGCGAAGGGTTCATTGATGGAGACAGAGACATATCTGATGCTCTGCCTGCGGCTCAATTACTTACGCGACAGCGACATCGATGCAGCTCAGGCTCTGCTGACTGAAATCAGCAAAATGATCACAGCAATCCGCACAAAATTGGATGAGTAATCGCGACCGGGCTAATCGTCCCTATGCTTTCCCCTCTCCCCCGTAACCTGTCCCCTATAACCTGACTTTTCGTCCCAGCTAACGTTGTTTCCCCATCCTGCGTCTGAGTAGAAGCACTACAATATGTCGTACTAAAACATATGAGCAAACTCACACAACTCAAGAAAGGCAGCGCTGAGCTGCTGGTGCTCTCGCTCACGGAAGTTCGCGCGCGCCATGGATACGAGATCAGTAAGCGTATCGCGCTGGAGTCTGACGGCGAGCTGCGCTTCAACGCGGCTTCGCTTTATCCGTTGCTTTACCGGCTGGAAAAGCGCGGATGGATCGAGGGCCGCTGGGTGGAGAAAGCCGGACAGCGCCGGCGCCGCTACTATCGCGCGACCGCTGCCGGACGAAAAGTTTTGCGCGAGCAGCGCGGAGTGTGGAACACCTTTGTCGCTTCGGTGAACCGGATTATTGGAGCGGATTATGCCTGATTGGCGGGCCGAAGTTGCGCTCCGGCTCACGTCGCTCAAGCTCGATCCCGCTCATGAAGCGGCCATGATTACCGAGCTGGCGCAGCACCTCGAAGAACACTATCAGGATCTCTTGGCGCAGGGAGAGTCGCAGGCGAACGCGAAGCGAGCTGCACTCGCGGGCCTCGATGATTCCCGCGTTCTACGCGAGCTGCGTGGACACATCGAAGACCGGCAAGGCGCTCGCCTTGCGACTCCTGCTCCCGCCCAAGTCCCTGCAGGGAATTTTCGCGAAGCAGCGGCAGAATTCTTGAAGCTGGAGACGCTGCTTTACGACTTCCGTTATGCTCTGCGAACTTTGCGCAAGAGTGCCGGATTCTCAGCCATTGCGATACTCACCATCGCCCTGGGCATCGGAACAACTACAGCGATCTTCAGCGTGGTCGATGCCACGCTTCTGCATCCGCTGCCGTATCCACATCCAGAACAGCTTGTCAGCATCGTGGATGATCTTCCCGGATTGGGATCGCACGACGTGGGACTCTCGCAGCCCGAGTGGCAGGACCTGCAGCACTCCGGCATCTTCGAATACGTATCGCCCGCATGGTTCGACGAGAACAACCTCACCGGCGGCTCGCGTCCGATGAAGGTGCGCATCCTCATCGTCGCTCCGAATTACTTTGCCCTGCTGGGCGTGAAGCCGCAGTTGGGACGGACATTCGATCCGGAAGACCACAGCCCGGGCTTGCTTCCGGAAGTTGTCATCAGCGACGGCCTGTGGAAGCGCGACTTCGGCGGCGATCCGCACGTGCTCGACAAGAGCATCCGCATGGATACCGACCTGTATCACATCGTCGGCGTCATGCCTCCTGGATTCGACGCTCCTTCGCGCAGCTATGAAGAGCGCAACATCGAGATCTGGCCGTCAACGAACTTCTACGGCCTCCCGATGGTCGATCATCCGCCGCGCAAAGGCCGCAATCTGCCCACCGCGATCGCCCGTCTCAAATCGGGACTGACGCTGCAGCAGGCTCAACAGCGCCTCGACGTTCTCGCTGCCACTCTGCGGCAGGAATATCCGGCCGATTATCCGGCGCAAAGCGGCTGGCAAATGCGACTGGTTCCACTTCAGGAAACCATGGTCGGTAACGTCCGGCAGCCATTGTTGCTGCTGCTTGGGGCAGTGGCTTTGGTGTTGCTGATTGGCTGCGTGAATGTCGCCAATCTTCTCCTCGCGCGCGCAACGGTGCGGCAGCGTGAATTTGGAATTCGCCAGGCACTCGGCGCCAGCCACGCGCGCCTGATCCGGCAGCTGCTTACAGAGAGCCTGGTGCTCTCGCTCCTGGGCACTTTTTTAGGCATCGCAATCCTCTTCGGTGCGAAGAGTTTCCTTCTGCGCGTCGTTCCGGAAACGCTTCCGCGCGCGACTGAAATCGCGATTCGCTGGCCGGTCTTGCTGTTTTCCGTCGCGTTGGCACTGGTTGCAGGCATTGTGTTTGGACTGGCTCCCGCATTCGAAAGCCGACGTATGAATGTGACGCAAGCCCTGCGCCTCGAAGGGCGCTCCGCCACCTCCTCTGTGCGCCAGACACGCGCCCGCCGCGCTCTAGTGATCACCGAGTTTGCTCTGTCGCTCGTGCTGATGACGTCGGCGACGCTTCTGCTTCGCAGTTTCTGGGACCTGCTGCGCGTGCCGCTCGGATTCAATGCGGAGAATGTGATCTCGGTGCGGACGCGGCAGCCCTATCCCAACGATCCGAAGATCGATAAGTACGCGACCAACGCGCAGGAGTCGGTCTTTGTCCGCGAGCTGCTGCGCCGCTTGCAGGCTCTACCTGGTGTGAGCGAAGCTGCGCTTGGCGACAGCGCCGCTCTGCCGCTCGACGAGGCCCAGCAGCAGCTCAACGTAATCGCCGAAGGTCGTTTCTTTTTCGATGTCGAAGGACATCCCATTCAGGCCGACCAACCTCGCTATGTCGCACGCACTCGGGTCACTCCCGAATATTTTCGCCTGCTCGGTCTACCGCTGCTTGAAGGTCGAGTATTTACCGACGAGGATACCGACCAAGCTCCTCCGGTCGCCGTCGTGAATCAAGCCTTCGCCCGCACCTATTGGCCAGGGGAAGATGCGGTAGGCCATCGCTTCCGCTCAACTCGGTCAGACGCGCCATGGGTCACCATCGTTGGCATCATCGCGGACGCGCGAACGCAGAATTTGACCCGAGGTAATCTCCCGCAGGTGTACGCGAGCCTCTATCAGAATCGCGCCAAGCACCTGGCGATCTTTTTGCGCGGCCACTTCGATCCTGGTTCCATTCCGGAACAGGTGCGACGCGAAGTGCAGGCCATTGACGACACACTGCCGGTATTCGGCGCGCAGCAGCTGAAAGACACTGTCTCCGGATCGCTCGCAGAACGTCGCTTTTCCATGAACGTGATCGCGCTGTTCGCGCTCGCCGCGTTGCTGCTCGCAGCATTAGGAATCTACGGCGTGATTTCTTACTCGGTCAATGCGCGCCGGCAGGAGTTCGGCGTGCGAATGGCGCTCGGCGCGCAAAGAGGCAACGTCTTGCGCCTGGTATTGGCGCAAGGTTTAGGTCTCGGCCTTAGAGGAACTGCGGTCGGATTTTTAGCTGCGTTACTGGTAACGCGGACAATCGCAGGCCTTCTCTACGGAGTAAAACCTACCGACCCACTCACGTTCATCGCAGTTGCGACTGTTCTGCTCGTGGTGTCATTGCTCGCCTGCTTTATTCCAGCCAGACGCGCGACGAAAGCAGATCCGATGCTTGCTTTACGAGATGCCTGAAGGCAGGTTACGGGGGACAGGCTACCAGGGAACAGGGAATCAGCCGAGATCGGCACATGGACACAGAAAAAGCGGCTGGCTAGTGGCTACTAGCTTCTGGCCAGCAGCGCACTCGCCAAGATTTGCTTCGTGCTCTC
>JAFAUE010000234.1 GCA_019243475.1 Acidobacteriota bacterium
GGATGGGAGAAGCCCGATTCGGAACTGCGCGGCCACTTTACCGGCGGACACTACCTCTCTGCCATCGCCCTCACTTACTCAAGCACCGGCGACGAGGATCTCAAGAAGAAAGGCGACCTGCTGGTAGCGGAACTTCGCAAGTGCCAGCTTGCCAATAAAAACGGCTACCTGAGCGCCTTTCCTGAGGAGTTTTTTGATCGGCTGCGCGAGCGCGTTCGCGTATGGGCTCCCTTCTACACCATGCATAAGATCATGGCAGGAATGCTCGATATGTATCTGCACACGGGGAACACAGAAGCCCTGGATGTGGCAGAGAAGATGGCCTCGTGGGTCGAGCTGTGGTCATCGCCGTTGAGTTATGAGCACATGCTACGTGTGCTCGGTACCGAATACGGCGGGATGGGCGAGGTGCTTGCCAACCTGTACGCCGTCACAGGCAAGCGTCAGTACCTGAACATGGCTCGCCGTTTCGACAAGAAGGCTTTTTTCGAGCCGCTGGCGGAACATCGCGACGAGCTGAAGGGACTGCACGTGAACACGCATATCCCGCAGGTAATCGCCGCCGCCCGATTGTATGAGCTAACCAAAGATCCGCAGTACCGCGAGATAGCGCGTTACTTCTGGGACGAAGTTGTAAGCGAGCGCTCCTACTGCAACGGGGGGACTAGCAATCGCGAATCGTGGCGAAGCGATTCCGGCAAGCTGGCAGGCGAACTCGGCCCGAGCACGACGGAAGACTGTTGTGCGTACAACATGTTGAAGCTTACGCGCCATCTCTTCGGCTGGTCGCCGCAAGCGAGGTACATGGACTACTACGAGCGGGTAATGCTGAACCATCGCCTGGGCACGATGGATCCCGAAACGGGCACCACTATGTACTACTATCCCTTGGGCCCGGGTTTGTGGAAGACCTACGCAACCCCGGCAGATTCCTTCTGGTGCTGCAATGGAACCGGAGTGGAAGAGTTCGCAAAGTTAAACGACACTATCTACTTCCACGATGAAGACGGCATCTACGTAAATCTTTATGTTCCCTCCGAGGTGAACTGGCCGGAGAAGAAACTTAAATTGCTCCAGCAAACGGCATTTCCAAAACAGGAAACCGTAAAGCTCATATTTGCCGCGAACGAACCGGCGAATGTATCCATACACCTGCGTATCCCATACTGGACGACGCAGGGAAGCGTGAAGGTGAACGGCCGGCCGCTGCCGGCATTCTCAGATCCGGGAAGCTATCTCACGCTGCGAGGTCCATGGCGGGACAAAGACGAGATTGAATTGACTCTGCCTATGCACCTTCATGCCTCGGCGATGCCCGACGACGAATCTGTCCAGGCGCCCATGTACGGCCCCACGGTGCTAGCTGCACGCCACGAGGAAGTTGCACGCGAACGCTGGTACGGCGAGTTGGGTCCATTTGATCATCGTCCAGAAGGAGCGCCCCTCCCGCCGCTGCCTTCGGTCAACGCTCAGGTCGGCGACGTGACGACGTGGATAAGGCAGGGAAGCGGTGCTAGCGGGGACTTTCAAACGGCAACCAACTCAGGAACTGTGACGCTGGTGCCAATCCATGACATCCTTCACGAGCGCTACGATGTCTATTGGAAGATTACCGAGCAGGGTGGCTAGTCTTCGGCCGGAATGCATGAGTGAGTCTGCCTCGATTTGACGAGGCGCTAAGCTTCAAAGTATAAAAGCGAGTTTGTCAGCAAAGCCGCAGAGTCGGCATTGCGTTGCCACTTGTGTCACCAAACTTGGGATTTCCACAGTTTCCGGGCTGTAACTTTGCCTGGGACGTGGAAGCAGGCTCCGCATACGGGAATCAGGGTGACAGAAAAAAACAAGAGTTCGGATTCTAAGTCGAAGACAGAAAAGTCAGTTGGCCGTCAGCACGGCCACGTTTTGCAAATGCAGAAACCATCTCCAAGCAAAGCCGCGCCGCCTCCCGACCCGAAATATACACAGGCTGTGCAAAACTACGAAGGCGGGCTCAAGGCCCTGCAGGAGCGCAAGTTCGACAAAGCCAAGGGCCTCCTGGAGAAAGTACTTGCAGGCCCAAGCCGCGAACTCGCCGACCGCGCGCGCGTCCATCTGAACACCTGCAATCAGCAGCTGTCACAGGCGGCTACATCATTCAAGAGTCTGGGCGAGCATTACGACTACGCGGTCTCGCTGATGAATGCCGGAAAGCACGACGAGGCCCGCGGCCACATGGAGAAGATCCTCAAGCAGAACTCCAGGGCGGACTTTGCCCATTATGGGTTGGCGCTGCTCGACTGCATTTCGAATCGCTCAGAGGACTGTCTGCGGAACCTGAATGAAGCCATCAAGCTGAATGGGGCCAACCGCTACCAGGCGCGCAACGATCCCGACTTCAAGAACATGGCCGACGATCCGCGTTTCACGGAGCTGCTCTATCCTGAAGTTCCGCATGAGCCGGGACGGTAAGCTTCTGTTTCGCGGCGCGAGCGACCACTCTGAGTGCCGGGATTAAGATGTAGGCTGTGGCATCTTCGACGATCAATACTCCTGCGGCCGACAAGAAGAGGAAAGGCCAGACCAAAGGACAAAACCTGCGCGACTCGCGCCCCATTCGCGTTGTCGCGATTGGCGGCGGTACGGGCCTCTCCACTCTGCTGCGCGGCTTGAAGAAGTACGCGCCACACACTCCAGGAATCGAGAGTAATGCCGCGCCGACTCCGCCGGGAGCACCCGCAATTGGCGACCTGACAGCCGTGGTCACTGTGACCGACGATGGAGGTTCCAGCGGCCGTCTGCGCAAGGAATTCAACATCCTTCCCCCGGGCGATATCCGCAATTGCCTGGTTGCGCTCTCTGAGGATGAGGCTCTGCTGTCGCGCATCTTTCAGTACCGTTTTGAAACCGGCGAAGGGCTGGAAGGCCACAATTTCGGAAACTTGTTCGTGACGGCCTTGACCGCCGTAACCGGCGACTTCGCCGAGGCGGTGCGCGAATCGTCGAAGATCCTGGCCACGCGCGGTACGATTTTTCCCTCGACAGTGGCAAACGTGCAGCTCGAGGCGCTGATGAGCGATGGCTCGACTGTCTTTGGGGAAACCAACATCACTGCGAGCCAGCTGCGCATCGTCCGCTTGCGGCTCGTTCCGCAGGATGCTCAGCCGTTGGCGGAGACGCTCGAAGCAATCTCCAAAGCCGACATGATCACCATGGGGCCGGGCTCGCTCTTCACCAGTCTGATCCCCAATCTGTTGGTGGATGGCATTCCGCAGGCCATTGCGGCGTCGCGGGCGATCAAGGTATACATCTGCAATCTGATGACACAGGCGAACGAGAGCCTCGGACTGACCGCCGGCGATCATATCCGTAAGCTCTACGAACATGCCGGCGCCCCCATCTTCGACTACGCGTTGGTGAACACCGCGCCTATTAGTGAGAAGCTTCAAGCAAAATACGCGCTCGAAGGCGCCAGCCGCATTGTGGTGGACCGCGAAGCGATCGAGTCGATGGGTGTGCGCTGCATCGCCGGAGATTTCGTCGGCGAGGGCATGGTCGTACGCCATGCGACGGAACGCGTGGCGGCGGAGTTGCTAAAATTGGCGGCTACGGCGCGAATGACCCACTGAATCCCAAAATGAAACCTGCTCTCTTTCTGCTGCTTGCTTGCTGCGGCACTGTTTTCGCCGCGACGGACACAAACCTTCAAACTCGCATCGCCGAGATGTCCTCGCATCACCAGGGGAAGATTTCTGTGTATGCGGCCAACCTGAAGACGGGCCAAACCCTGGCAGTTGACGCCGATCAGGTTGTGCCTACGGCTTCCGTGATCAAACTTCCCATTTTGGTAGAAGCCATGCGTGAGGTAAAGGCTGGTAAGCGTAGCCTCGAGGAAAAGGTCACGCTCGATAAGGACAACGTTGTGCCTGGCTCGGGCGTCTTCCACTTCTTCGACCTGCCCTTGACTGTCACCTTCAAAGATGCCCTCACCTTCATGATCATCGAGACTGACAACACGGCCACCAACATGGTGATTGATCAAGTCGGAATCAAGAATGTGAACGACAACATCACCGCCATGGGACTCAAAGATACGTATCTGTACAAGAAGGTTTACAAGCCGGCGACGGGACCGATGCCCGCAGATCAGAAGAAGTTCGGCCTCGGTAAAACCACTGCGCGCGAGATGGGCAGAGTGATGGAGAGCATCGTGAATTGCGATCTCCACGAGCAAAAGCTGTGCGATGCCATGCTCTACATGCTGCGCAACCAGCAGGTACGCAACATGATTCCTCATTACATCGAGACGTCGGACACTTCGGAAGGACTGTCGCTGATCGGAAACAAGACCGGATCGCTCGACGAGGTGCGCAATGATGTTGCCGTGGTCTATTCCAAAGCCGGACCGCTGGTGATCTCCGTCTTTACCTCCGACAATCAGGACAAAAGTTGGACCAATGACAATGCGGCGGAGCTCTTGATCGGCCACTTGGCGAAGGCTATCGTAGAAGCCTGGTCGCCGCAGGGACTGGGGAAAGACAGCCCAAACGCAACTACGGCGCCGTAACCGGGTTCAAAATGGCACGGACTACTCCGTCCCGGTGCTTATCGGTCGCACTCTCGACCGACGCTCGACCAATATTGGCGTTTGCATAAGGCGGTGAACATGCGCTTCCTCGTTTGTCTTCTCGTCGTCTCGTCGTTTGCAATGGCACAAACTGCCACTGCTCCCGCTCCGAAGACCATCACAGTTCCAGCCGGACAAAAGCTGCTGATGCAGCTCAAGAGCGGCATCAACACCAAGACGGCTAAGGCCGGAGACGGTGTGTACATGGAGACCAGCTTTCCGGTCACGATCGACAATGTGATGGCGATTCCTCCGCATACCTACGTCCAGGGAGTGATCGACAACGTGAAGCGCTCCGGACGAGTGAAGGGCCGGGCTGAAGTTCTCTTCCACTTCACTACACTGATTTTCCCCAGCGGCTACACCATCTCTGTGCCGGGTGCAGTCAATGACGTTCCGGGCGCTGACAACGGGCGCGTCGTGAACAAAGAAGGCTCCGTGCAAGCCGACGGAACCAAAGGAAAGGACGCGGGCACGATCGCAGGTCCCGCAGCAGAAGGCGCAATCATTGGTGCTCTGGCTCGTGGCGGGAAGGGCGCGCTGATCGGCAGCGGAATCGGCGGCGTCGCCGGATTAGCAGAGGTCCTGTTTACGCGCGGCAACGAAATCAACTATCCGCCGGGAACGGCGGTGGAGATGGTGCTGCAGCGGTCTCTTACACTTGAACAGCAAAAGCTGGCCGAAGCCAAAGCCGAGTATCTGCCCAGGCAGGGCCCAACACCTCTGGAAAAACCTCGGCTCACGCCAGAGCCGCCTCCGCGTTAAAAGCTATTGCGGCTCGCTAATAACTTCTCCGATGTTGGCCACCGTTGCTCCTTTGGTCATCGACGGCACTGAGCAGACATACAACACGACGCCTGCGGCCGGCGCGCGCGGTTCCGAAATGGTTTTGCCAAAGAAGTCGGTGATGTAGCCGAGCTTCATCCCCTGAGCGACGTAGTTACCGCGCTTTACCAGCGGATAAAAGACGCCCTCCACGTCACCACTGATCGTATCCACTTTGCCGATCCACACCGGATGCTCGATCGGAGTCACTGTGCCGGGAAGCATCTTCAGGTGCTTCATGACGTTGTAACAGCCCGTGACAAGCGCATCCACGTCCGCCGGCTCCGTAGTGCCTGCATGCCCGGCTTCGGCGGCGAATGCCGGCTTGCCGCGCGTGCTTGCGGTGCTGTCGAGATAGCGGGAGGCATTGGCGTCTTTGGGACGATCGGTGACAAGGATGATGTGGTCAAGCCCAAACGCCAGCACCATCCCGCGCGAAGTGGAGTCGAGCCGTTCGTCTCCCGTTTTGGACCAGTAAGAATATGGACGCAGACTCTCGTCGAGATCCCCTCCGTGCAAGTCGATGAGATACTCGCTCTTCTCGACCACTTCTTTCGTCATCAGCCAGGAGGCGCGGTCCGTTTGCGTACCATTCGGATTTCCCGGATAGAAACGGTTCATGCTCTTGCCGTCAGTGGGATTCACGTGCGGCACTTTCTTTTCAAATGAACCAAGGTTCAAAAGGGGAACGATTATCACGGCGCCGGTGAGTTGCTGCGGATCAAGCGTCTGAATGACCTTCTCCAGCGCGATGATCGAAGCATACTCAGTCCCATGCGCGCCTGAGACAAGTGCCAGAATGGGACCTGTCCTGGTTCCATTTACGACGACTACAGGAATGTTTGTGCCCGGGTCGCTGCCTGCAGGTACCTCGATAAAGCCGGTTGCTTTTTGTCCGGGAGCAGCAGTGGCTGTGCCGACAGAAAGATTAGCGGCACTCACCAAGGTAGAGAAGACAGCGAAGCTGGCGGTCAGAAGAATGCGAGTCATTGAGGATCTCCGGGTAGCGGTGATCGGCTTTCGGCTGTCGGCGTTCGGCTTAAAACCGGTAAGGACCTCGGACGGCGACAGCGGAAAGCGACGGAATTTTACTCCTTGCCAGTGTGGTAAGTGGCGAGTTCCGCGGCAGGTTGGAGGAGACAATGTTGTTCGAGCCAACCGAAGTCTCGTAGGACGACAGCGGTAGCAAGCAGCCAATAGCGAGCAGCTATCTCTTCCGCATTGCTCGCTTCTGCATGTGTGCGCGCATCTCGCGGCCGAATTTTGTGCGGTTAAAGGCCAATTGCTGAACGATTCCGATCACGTTTCCCGCTGCCCAGTAGAGGCTTAGCCCGGCAGAGAGGTTCCAGGTGAAGACGCCGAGCATGATGGGCATTACCACCTGCATCATCTTCTGCTGCGCCGGGTCCATGCCGGCTTGGGGCGTGAGCTGTTGCGTGAGAAACATCGTGATGACGAAAAGAATCGTTAATAGATGTGAGGGGCTGGAGAGATCGCGAATCCAAAACCACTGGGCATGACGCAGCTCGATCGCGCTTCCCAGCATCGTGTAGAAAGCCCACAGAAAAGGCAATTGGAGCAGATTGGGCAAACAGCCGCCAAGCGGATTCACGCCCTCGCGTTTGTACAGATCCTGCAGCTCGCGGTTCTTATCGGCCTGCCGTGGGTCGGTGAGTTTGTAGCGCTTGTACTTGTCGTTGATCGCAGTCACCTGCGGCTGCAGCTTCTGCATACGCATAGCCGACTTGATACTGGAGATGCGGAGCGGCAGGAGAGCCACGTTGATGATGACTGTGAGAATGAGAATGGCCCAGCCGTAGTTCGCGGTCCAGTGCTCATAGGTCCAGCGCAGCCATAGGAAAAGCGGCTTAGCGAAGAACGAGAACGTGCCGAAATCGACCAGCTTCTCCAGCGAGGGTCCGTTGGGAGCAACGCCCCCACCTGCCGGAGAGGAGTAGGAGCGAACGTCGGAAATTACCTCAAGCGCCTTCGGACCTACGAAGATACGCTCAGCAGTGACGCCACCCGGCATGCCCACCGCAGCTCCCAGAACGGGAACTTTGTCTTGCTCCTTGGGATCTGGCTTGTCCAGGTTCTTGGGAATCGAGATTTCTTCGTGCTGCGTGACCAGGCTGGTGTGATCTGGATCATCCGGCAGAAAGACTGCCGTGAAGTACTGGTCGGCGCTGCCCGCCCAATTGAAGGGACCGTTCACCGTGGCTCCGCCGCTGACTTTCTTATAGGAGATGCGCTCGACTTTATCTTCGCGATCGATGTCGATTCGGGCAGCCGCATATGACGGTGTCACTGTCTCATCGCCAAAGCCTGCCGGCCATGAGGGGTACGCAGTAACGTACCCGCCTTTTTGCATGACCGACGTTTCCACGTGCACTTCGTAGCTGTCTCCGAAGATGAATTTCTTCGTGACCGCCACGTCGGCGTCGGCATACTCAAAGGTGATCGAACGCTCCTGTCCGGAGTCCTTTTCCGTATGCACATAGACAGCATCCTGATTCAACTTCTTACTGAGAGCCTTGTCGTACGTGAAGAACGAGAGTGGATACCCGAATTGCGGAGCCGCGATGGCATTGACCAGCTCCAGCGGCTTGCCGCTGTCGTCTTTGTACTTCTTCAGCACCCATGAGGTTGCCACCGCGCCACGATTGCTGAACTTGATCTTGTAAAGATCGTTCTCAATCGTGTTCGTCTCTTCCGTTTTGCTTTGTTTGAGAGCGACAGCAGGACTCTTTGGCGTAGGAGGTGTGTTTTCGACTTTCGACGGAACAGCTGGAGCAGCGGGCGGTGGAGACGTTTGTTCCTGTTTTTGTGCCGCAGGAGCGGAGGGTTTGTAGTAGCGCGAGATGAACTGCTGCGTGATGAAGATAATGACGAAAGTCAGAGCGAATGTCAGCAGCAGGCGCCGCTCCGCGCCGGGATCTTGATTGGGTGCCTGAAAATCGCTCAAACCTGACCTGCCATGATGTCGAAAGTTCTAAGGACGTAATTGTTCAACGTGCGAACAATGCGGCACTGGATCGAAGCCGAAACCGCCAAACGGATGACAACGCAACAATCGTCTTGCCGCCATCGCACCACCACGAACCCAACCGCGCTCCACAACCGCCTGTGCCGCATACTCGGCACATGTAGGAGAAAAGCGGCAAGCATTCCCAAACACCGGCGAGATCCATCGTTTGTAGAAGAGCAGCAGCATCTCCACAATGCTCTGCCGGCTCGCGATCTCTCCAAACAGGAATTGCATGTGATATCTAATTTCTGGCCGCCCTTTTTTGTGCTTGCCTACGCGGCTCGCGTGGCTCTACCTCATCCTTCTTCTGATACGCAGCCGATACTGCTTTTTGTTCAATAGCCTCGAAGGCGCGCGCGACTTCGGACGTTAGCTGCGCGAACTCCGCATCCAGGACGATCTTCTTTGGATTGATCACGATATCCACCGCACGCGTGATCTTCCCTAAATTGTGCCCAACCGCCTCGCGCACCCTACGCTTTATACGATTCCGGGCTGTTGCTTTTCCCAAGGCGCGACCGACGGTGATTCCAATCCGGCTTCCTGCTTCAGTTTCGCTCGCGGTTTTGCCAGCCGCCTCCGCGGGCGCCCGCACAAGGTAGAACGCGGTCAGCAGCGGAGAGAAATGGCGCCGTCCCTGGCGGTATACCACCTCGAATTCAGCGTGTTTGCGCAGTCGATGCTCACGGGGAATCGCCATTGGCTTCTATCCTCCGTTAAGCTTATGCACCTTCCATTGTTGATCTGAGACGCTGCGAGAAGAAACAGTGCAGGTTCAGGCGCTATTCGCGATATCCGGGCTTCACTGCCACGCGCTTGCGTCCTTTAGCGCGACGCCGGGAAAGGACCGCCTGGCCGGACTTGGTCTTCATACGGGTACGAAACCCGTGTGTCTTACTCCGCCTCCGGCGGTTAGGCTGAAACGTACGCTTCGGCATCGAGCAGTCGACTCCTACTGGAAAAATTCATCGGGAAACAATCCTTAAGTATATCGGAGCAGTGGTAGGGCGGCAATTCGACCATCTTCGCCATGCCACACACCAGCACGCATTCTTCAGAATAGCTCAATCCGACGTTGCAGTAAGAGTGCTTATTAGTCACCCAAACAATGCGACGCGCAGATCCAGTCGACTAGACATCCGCTCTCCGGCGAAAGCAGATGTTTTTCAGACTGAAACACCGCGAAATCCTACGCG
>JAFAUE010000300.1 GCA_019243475.1 Acidobacteriota bacterium
CCGATCAGGTCTTGAACGTCACCGAGCCAACAAAGTCGGCGGCTAAATAGCCCCCTCTTAATTTCGGCAGTATGAACGTTGGCTTAACGAAGCCCAGTCTCACTAGTCGACTGCCTTCTGAACAAGCAAGTCACAGCACAGTTCGCAAGCGCAATCCTGTTTCATTGACGTCGATTCGCCGCAGCGGTGTGTCGCGAATGCTTTTTGGGCCTGCACTTGATAGCAAAACGGAATGGACCAGGAAACATGACAGTCGGGGAACAACAGCGTCCAAGAGCAGCCGGCACAGCGGTAGCCATGCACAAATCCAAGCGGACAGAGCACCGGGGAGAGAACACGTAGCTGCTGAAAACATTCGCTCGCTGGCGCTGTTGCTGTCATGAATTTCATTCTAACCGCTGCTTCTTTGACAAGCGATGCGCCCGCGATTTTCGGCTTGTGGCTGAACTCGCACAAAAGGCTTGCTTAGGAGTAAAGTTATTTGTCCAAGCTTTACGCCTGCTGCCCGCCGAGAACTTTCTTCGACAGCCGCTCACGTGGTTTGGTAAGGCCCCTGCTATTCACGCTCCCGAAAGGACGAAAACTCGCTTGAACATTTATGTCGGTAATTTGCCCTTCAGCACCAGCGAAGATGACTTGCGCCAGGCATTTGGAAAATACGGAACTGTCGGAGAGGTGAATTTGATTCGCGACCAGTTCAGCGGACGGCTGCGGGGATTTGGTTTTGTCGAAATGGCTGACGCGACACAAGGAAACGCCGCTATCCAGGCTCTCAACGGAACCGATCTGGGAGGGCGCGCTATCACCGTGAATGAGGCCCGTCCGCGAGCCGAACGCGGAGATCGCGGAGACCGTGGTGGACGTCCGGGCGGCGGGAATCGCGGCGGGAATCGCGGCGACCGCGATCGCGATCGTGGCGGACGAGGGCCACGCTGGTAGTCAGGGCAGAACCCACACATCCCAGAATTGTGTCAGCGCACCACAGCGGGAATGAGTGTGCCCGAGCGGATCTTGCCTAACAGCACACCGGCAAGAACCGCGAACCCGCTGGACAGCAGATTTACGCCATTGTTGCTGATCTTCCCTTGACGTTCGAGCGTGGCCCCGAGAAAGCTGTCCAGAAACATTCCAGCGATCGCGATCGCGACGACTGCAGCGGCTTCCGACCAAGTCAGCATTCCGATTAGGCGCGCTTCAAAAGCCAACAGGCAGGAAGCAGTAATTCCCGCAAAGGTACCTGGCAGGCTGATCGCGCCATTGGTACCTGCGGGCACTACTTTGCCGCTCGTAATCATCACCGGCTCGCGAGCCAGAGCTTTTCCTATTTCGCTTGCGCACGTATCGCTGGCGGCTTCCGCCAGCGACGCAATGCTTCCCAAAATAAAAGCTGTGTGCCACGGAGTTAGTTGCGCTAGCGCGGCGGACAATGCAGCGCCTCCGATATTCGCCAAGACCTGTCTTCCGCTTCGGCCGCCTGAGCGCTCGGCGATGGCTGCATCTGCCTTTCGTTGACGCTGAAATTTCGTCGCAACGTGGGTCAGCACAAACACGAGCACGACTGCGCCGAACATCGCCAGTCCTTCACTGACAAAGAGAACCGCAGTCGCAACAAACCCGGCAATGGCTGCGGTCATTGTCACCGCCTGCAGCAGCCGCGCAGCAATGGCAAAGCAAAGCGTCACAAGAACTGCCACAAGCGCGTGAGAGAGCGGGCGTGTCAGTTGGATGGTCCGACACAAAAATCCCAACAAAAGCAAAAACAAGACAAGCCACGGATTAAGAACAGAGAACTGTCTCGACCTGGGCTCGACCCACTCTGATTTATCAGGCACCCGGTGGATTGTATTCCGAAACGCAGTGTGCTTCTCGCGGCTGCGATGCCTTGGTTGGAAGTATTATTCCAAAGCTTCGGGAGCGAGTTGTATGCCCTTCTCGCCGGCCACTCGCTTTTCCCAATACTTGCGCACCCACGCCTCGAAGCTCTTTCCTGCGGCAGGATCGCGATCGCTGAATTTGAGGGCTGCTATTTCAGCATAGGGAATTGAAATTTTTTCGTGCGAACTCACTGGAATCATGCGTACGAACGAGTCTGAAAGCGAACGCCCGGTACGGCGGTCGAAAACGTATCCTTCCAGCTTGCTGCCGTCCTTTTTCGTAATGCTTATGTTTCCGCGATAGTCGAAGGCTTTCTCGAGCGCCAGGCGGATGTCTTCTTCGGTCGCGAGTTCCGGCATCCAGCCTTCGAGCCTCTCGTGTTCAGCACCCGGAGCGATTTCGAGGATTTCGGGATTCACAGGCATAAGTCCTACACCCGGCTTTCTTCGGCCTGGTCGACGTCCGCAATCTGTACCAGCGGGTTAAACGCGTGCACCGGCCTAGCGGGTTCTTCTAGAAGCCTCAGAGCACCGGCATCGTCGTAGTTTCTAAAAGTTGCCCGAACCGTCCGCCAGAATCCCGCAACCGAGCCGAATGTGTCGTTTACTGCCGAGGCCTCATAGCCGCTGTGGACCATGCAATTGGCGCAGCGTGGATTTCCCGATTCAGTACCGTAGTTGTGCCATTCGGTCGCTTCCATCAGCTCGTTGAAAGTATCGGCATAACCGTCCTGCAGCAGATAACACGGTTTTTGCCAGCCGAAGATGTTGAACGTAGGCATTCCCCAAGGTGTGCAGGCGTATTGCTGATGGCCCATGAGGAACTCGAGGAACAGAGGTGACTGATTGAAGCGCCAGCTCTTGCGCCGATTCGACAGGATCGCTCGGAAGAGTCGACGAATACGCGCGCGACCGAGAAAATGTTTCTGGTCTGGAGCTTTGTCATACGAGTAGCCGGGCGAAAGCATCATGCTTTCAACTCCGAGGGCCATCATCTCGTCGAAATGAGAGCGCACGCTGTTCGGGTCCGCGCCATCGAATAAAGTAGTGTTCGTTGTCACCCGAAATCCGCGTTGAATCGCCTCCCGGATTCCCTCGACAGCGATCTCGTACCCGCCTTCGCGACAGACGGAAAAATCGTGGTGCTCACGCTGACCATCGATGTGAACTGAGAACGTCAAGAA
>JAFAUE010000371.1 GCA_019243475.1 Acidobacteriota bacterium
TGCTGTCAACTGCAGGCGGTGTCTTCGGTGCTGCCATGGCGAGAAGGAAAAATAAGTTATAAGTTGTGAGTGGTCAGTTTTCAGTGAAATCGGCACCACCGATTCTCTTACGTTAGCCACAACTGACGACTGACAACTTGGTTTCACTGACGACTGACAACCTGGTTTCACTGACAACTGAGAACTGGCGAACTGAGAACTTGGTTTTTTCTGACAACTGAGAACTCGAAACTGCTTCCCCCAACTGGCGCATCTACGCCCTCGGATGTTAGAAATGAGGATTACGTAATCTTCATGAGGTAACTGAATCCATCCGCAGCTATGCCGATTCAAGATCGAGTCGCAGCCGCACGACGCATTGACGAGTTTCTCCGCATAACCCTCCAACACGGCGGATTTCGCCTGAAATACCGCATCAGCGCCAATCCGCCCGTTACCACCGAGCTCGGCGCTAGCCCCGAGCTGGTGGTCGACTTCATCGGTCCCGACGGTGCCCTGCTCCTCGAACGCAATGGCGAGCTTCTACGCTCGTTGGAGCATGTCGCGTTGAAAATCCTGCGGCTTGAGTCGGAGGAGCATGACAAGCTCAGCTTCGACTGCATGAATTTCAAGGCGATGCGCGCTCAAGAGCTCAAGTTGGCAGCCGAAGTCGCGGCCGAAAGGGTCCGCAAAACGGGACAGCCATATCAGTTCGCGCCGATGTCCGCGCGCGAGCGTCGCATGCTGCATCTCGCCATGCGCGATCATGCCGACCTGCGCACCGAGAGCTCAGGCGAAGCCGAGCGAAGGTTCGTGGTGGTATATCCGCGAGACTACAAAGGCGCAGCGCCGGCTCCGATGAGCCGGGTCATGCGCGGCGGAAGGCGGCGGTAAGTAGCAGTCGGTATTCAGCCCTCAGCTCAACCAGCGACATCGCCGGGCTGAAAGCTGACTGCTGAAAGCTGACCGCTTCTCAAAACAGCGCCGGCGTGATCTTCATGCTCATGTCCACGGCCTGAGGCGAGTGCGTGAGCGCGCCTACAGAGATGTAGTCCACTCCAGTTTCGGCGTAGTTTCGAATATTCTGCAAATTCATTCCGCCTGAGGCTTCCAGCGGAATTCTGCGCGTGTGCGTTGCCACTCGCTCTACGGCTTTGCGCACGTTGGCGGGCGTCATGTTGTCGAGAAGAATGGCTTCAGCGCCATTGGCCAGGGCTTCTTCAAGTTCGTCAAGATTCCTGACTTCGATCTCAATCGGTTGGGAGCCTACGCGCACCTCGTGCGCTTTTTTAAGCACGCGCTCGATGCCGCCTCCGAGCGAGATGTGATTGTTCTTGATGAGCACGCCGTCGGAAAGATCCAGACGATGATTGTGGCCGCCGCCGCAGCGTACCGCGTATTTATCAAGCAGTCTCAATCCGGGAACGGTCTTGCGGGTATCGAGGATACGCGCCTTGGTTCCCGCAATGGCATCGACATATTGCCGCGTGGTAGTCGCGATGCCGCTCATCCGCTGCAGCAGGTTCAGGATCACGCGCTCGCACGACAGGATCACGCGCGCATTGTGCCGTATGACCGCAATCGCCTGACGGTCATGCAGGCGGACCCCGTCGAAGATCTCAGGATGGCTGATCACTTCGTGGTGCCCGACAACGCTCTTGTCGAGATTGCTGAAGATTTCCAGAATCCGATTTACCGCGCCGATGCCGGAGAGTATGCAGTCCTGCTTGGCATGGATGGTGGCCGTGGCCCGCATGCGCGCGTCAATGCAGGCTTGCGTAGTGGCGTCCCGGGTGGCGCGATCTTCGAGGAGGGCCCGCTCGAGGATTTCAGTGATACGCCGGCTTTGCCAGTCCAAAGTGCAGTCTCAGCTTGCGAAAGTAGGCGAATGCGCGCCGCTTAGAATCTTACCGCAGGAAAGCAGGGAACAGGGGACAGGTTACAGGGAAAAAGATGGCTAGAAGATTCCGTTGAACATCACGGTTCGACCTGATTCGATGTAGCAGCAAATCCCTTATTGTTTTTTGCGTGCCGAAGATTCAGTCCCATCGAGATCTGGTGGTCTGGCAGAAGTCAATGGACCTCACTGTCTTGGTCTACCGGTTGGCGCAAAAGCTTCCGTCGAGTGAGTTGTATCGCCTCGTAGCTCAGATGACACGAAGCGCGGCTTCAGTTCCCGCAAACATCGCCGAAGGGCATGCGCGTTCAACTCGCCGCGATTATTCGCACTTCCTTTCTATTGCGAAGGGTTCGTTAATGGAAACCGAGACGTACCTGATGCTTTGCCTGCGGCTCAATTACTTACGCGAGGGTGACGTCGATGCAGCTCAGGCTCTGCTGACTGAAATCAGCAAAATGATCACAGCAATCCGCACAAAATTGGATGAGTAATCACGACCGGGCTAATCGTCCCTATGCTTTCCCCTCTCCCCTGTAACCTGTCCCCTATAACCTGACTTTCCGTCCCAGCTAACGTTATTTCCCCATCCTGCGTCTGAGTAGAAGCACTACAATATGTCGTACTAAAACATATGAGCAAACTCACGCAACTCAAAAAAGGCAGCGCGGAGCTGCTGGTGCTCTC